>JBGTHI010000302.1:0-6620 GCA_041746295.1 Myxococcaceae bacterium | reverse complement strand
CTCATCGACTCGCTTTTCGAATTCTTCTTCCAGTCCGGCACCCCCGCTGAAAAGACCCCCGTCGATGACGATTACGGTCGAGGTCCGCTTCGGACCGACGAGATTGCTCTTGACCCGCGGTTCGTAGCCTAGGGCGAGGAGGCCTTGCTCAAAGCTCTCCGCCGCATTCGATTCGACACCATTGAAGACGGCGCTGCACTCGGTTTCCCACCGGTCCGACAACAACCGAACGACGAAGCCGCCGAAGTTCACACCCATCAGGCCGATGGCGATGACCATGACCATGACCATGACCTTTCTGTCTGTCATCCGCTGTATCTGCGGAACGCTACTCAGTTAGGTTCGCCCTCTGGATCGGCAAGAGGTGCATCCGTTAGAGATGGTTCGGCTAAAGCCGCTTTGGACGAGAAGCGGATCTGCCCTTTCCAAGGAACCAGGTCACGGGTGGCTCTTTCACCCGTTTGCGTATCTCCGACCGGCACGCGTGGAAATGTCATCGCCATGAATGACGACACCCCGGACTATCCGCCGGGTCCCCGTGGTCCGGAAGACCCCACTCCTGGGCCGCGCTTAAGCATGTCACGGGAGCAAGCCCGGTTCATCGGCCTGTATGTCGGTGGCGTGGATGGCGCCAGTTCTGTCGACATCGAGAGCCGCGGTGCGGGTTACCTCCAGCTCACGGTTTTCGACAAGGAGGGGGTCGAGATCGAAGAGCGGACCGTGTTCCCGATCGAGAATCGGCTCTGACTGAACCCAGAGTTTGGGACCCGCGCGCCGCCGCTTCGGACGAATAGCAGTAGCGACTAGGTAGCTAGCCGAGCTTGACCGGAGGACCGTCTCCTGCCCGCGAAGCAGCTACATCTCCAACTGGAGCGGACTCCGGGTGCTTACCTCGCTGGAAACTGGCCACCGAAGAGCAGGTCGAAGTAGAGGAAGGCTTCATCTGCCTTATCTGCTCGATAGGCGTTCAGGGCCTTCTCTGCCCGTGTGGTCGCGGTACTGAGTTTCGAGAGCGCATCCTCTTTAGCGGTGACGCTTGAGCAGGCGTAGATCCGTCCTGTCGCCCCCTTCGGATCATTCATCCCGGCTAACTGGTGGCCGTTCAACTTGTTCAGTACCTGCCAGACGTCCCATGCATGCACGAAGGCAGTCTGGGTTCGCACGTGCTCCGCGCATCGCATCTCTAGGTAGAACGACGAGATCGGAACATTGCAGAAGTACTTCCAGGCCTTGATCAGTCTCGCCAGTGCCTTGGCGTTGCCCTCGGAGGGCTTCGTGTTCGCCTCGTTGACGTACTTGAGGTGAGAACCGGGCGCCGAATCGATCCACCCACCCCCGGTGACCGCGCTCGGAATGTCGTATACAAAGACCCCGGCACCGCCCCTGGTGGTCATGAAGCCGGGAATGATCTCCCACGTCTCATAGCCGCCGCCGAATGAGGCGACCACCGCGGGGCGACGGATTGAGATAGGCGTTCGCGGAAACCGCGCTTCAAGCGCGTCTTTGATCCACCCCAAGGCGGTATACGAAGACCCTGGTCGACCTTTCCGCACGCTCACCATGACATCGATGTCGCTGTGATGGCGCACGCCTGTTCCGTGGTTGAAAGAGCCTGTTTCGGTCATGGTCGACACCTCCAGCCGGGCCTCCAGTGCCTTCCGGACACTTTCGCGATGACTGGTGCCCGCAGTTCGTTGGGCAGTTGTTGGCGTCAATCGCCGAAGGAACTCGCGGAAGCCGTCCTCCACACTCCTAGGCATCGTCAGCCTCCGGCGTTCCCGCGTCAACGGCGTAGCGCTGACCCCCACGCGCGACGTTCCTCTTGGCACGGTGGTAGGCGAATCGAGCTGGTGCTGCCGACGAGTGATTGATGTCGTCTTGTCGCTCCCTAAGTCCCGCAAGTACCTCCCGTGCGTCTGGGAAGTCGAGGTGAGCCAGATCGCTTTCTCGGGCGATCCGGGCGTCTGATTGGAGTGAGAGGTAGAGATTCCCCGAAGCCTGAGACTGCTCGTGCCGCTGAGCAGCATTCAGCGTGGTGGCTACGCCGCTCAAGCCGGCGGCGACCAGGGCGATGATGCCCGCCGCAACCCGACCCGTAGTCGAGGCTAACGCTGTCGCGCCCGCCACTGCAGCGAGACCCGATGCAGGGACGCCGACGGCGAGATTCACAGCGCGCCAGTACTTCGCCTGCTCGAACTGTGCCTGACCAGAGAGCATCGCTGACTCTTCAATCCTGCTCAGCTCCCTACCGATTGTTTCATTGTCTCCAGCCACAGCGGCAAGGTAGATAGCGCGACGGACGAGCTCCGAAGGCGTGACGTCAAGGCTCGCGTGGCCGAGCGTCCCGAGGGGAGCACTAGGGCAATCTCTAATTCACCACCAAGTCACCACAACCTAAGAGGGTTGCGCGGGCCGCTCTCGCCTGAAGGGAGGTCGGACGCGGCCGACTTCGCTCGGATAGCCGCTTCTCGTCCGAAGCGTCACTTCTCAGGTTAATAACCCGCGACGTCGACCGGAGGATCAGCCTGCTCAGATGACCTCAGATGATCGCGCTTCATGAGCACTGCCAGCTGGGTGCGAGTAATCGCCGTTGCGGTCGTCCTGGCTGTGGCTAGACGAATTAGACGGCGCAGGCCCGCTGCCACCCGAGACCCGGTCGAGGTCGAACGCGGCGAGGAACACCTCTACTCGATGGTTGCAGCGGCCGTCAAAGGGGAGCTTGCCGAATGCATCGCCTCCGGCAGCGTGGCTGTAACCGAAAGGGCAGCCAGCCCAGAGGCTCCGATCGATTCCGTCGTGGTTGAGCCCGTTAACGACGGGGCCGCCCCAATATTCATCGGCGTCGAAGACAACGCGTTGAATCTCTCGCCTGGGAGCTCCGGCATGTGGTGTGAGTTCTGGTCGCAGTCGGATGACGAGCTGGTCACGGAGGCGAGGGACCTCGCGCGGGCTTGCCGCGACGGTCGGTACGAGGAAACCGTGCGGCCCTTCAGCAATTCGGTGCAATGCCAAGCGAGGTGGCCGACGTCGGACGGGCCCGCGAAGCCACAGCTCAACATCCTGTTCGCAAGACCCAAGCCCGGAAAGAACGGTTGGCGGCTTGTGACCTACGAGCCGTATTAGCGGGCGGCGACGAGTTCGCACCCCGGCCTCGCTGGAGGTTATCGCTCCTCCTCCAAAGCAGGATCTTCACCATTCATGCGTAGGGGCGCCTTAGGTTGTCGCCCGTGAAGGCGCTCGCTGTTTTCGTGGCCGTGTTGTTGATCGCATTGATCGCGATCTCGGGGCTATTGCTGTTCGCGGTGGACGGGCACGAAGGCCTCGGCTTGATCGCCCTCATGGCGAGTCTCGCCATTGGAATCGGTTGGCAGTTCCAAGTCGAGGAGCCGGTACTTCCGTGGCTCAGAGACAAATGGAGAGCCACGCGTAATCCGGAGTAGTTCCTCCTCGTCCAAAGCGGAGGCCGAGCTAACTGGCTCCGCGCTCACCACGCCTCGTAGGTGTACTCCCCCGGCGTCGGCAGCGCGTCCGGGCTCTCGTCGGCGGCGAGAACCGAGGCGTACTTCGGTTTGTAATCACGTGGATCCTCGTCCGAGCCGGCGGCGAAGCGCATATTGACCCTGAGGGGGAAGAAGAACCCCCTCCTAAGCACCTGCTCGCTGAATCGCCCGTCGCGCATTCGGGTGATGTATCCCCGGACGTCGTCACTCCAGCTCTCATTCACCGACCAGATCTCGAAGTTGGCTCCATTCTGGCCGGGTCCGAAAACGATGGTGTCGTGGTAGATAGTCATGGCGAGCCTCGCGGCGTCGGGCTTTTTCGACTCGATCTCGATCTCGCCGTAGAAGCCGTCCTTGTCGGACTTCTCCTCCGCGGTGAGCTCGACTCGCTGCGCATCAATCAGTTCGTCGATCTCCTCGCGGAGGATTGCTAGGACACGCCGATAGAGCTCCCGGCCCAGGATGGGGTCAGGCCTGCTTCTCCGCCTCATTCTCTGCCAGAACGCGAGCATGTTGTCCCCGATTTAATCGCCTCCGTGGTGACGCAGCCTCTTGTGAGATCTCCGCGCCGAAGCGAGGTCCTTCTCGCCCAAAGCAGTCGCGTGCAACCATCGGTACATGGAGAGAGGCGGGCGAGTCAACGGAATTGCAGCGGTTTCGCTGGAGGGCATCGTCCGCGAGTGACCTTGGCTTCGACACAGTCGACTCACGGAAGCGTTGGCTACAGGCTTGGCAAGCTTGCCATCCGGCTGCTTCTACTCGCCGCCTCCCTGGTCGGCTTGGCGCTGGGCGTCTTCGAACCCGAGTCTTACAACGATGTCGATGCAACCTTCGGTGGCATCATCGGCGGTATTGGGGCGGCAATTTTGATTGCCCTCGTGGTCAGCTTCGCCCAGAACTGGGAGAGAATGGCTCTCGCGATGGGCGTTGCTCTCGCGTCGACCGGGGCGCTAGCTGTTTTCATTTGGACGTTGGTCGATTAGGTACCTGCTCTTCGTCCTAAGGGGAACTACGACCCGCCGTCTGAACCGCTCGGACGAGTTCCTGCTCCGGCAGAGATTTTTGGGACAACTTTTCGCTGACCGCCTCAAGCTGGCTTAGGCCTTCGCCGGAGAGGGTCGTCGCGGTTTCCTCGATGGTGGACTCCACGGCGCGATTAGCTGCGTCGAGCCGCTCCATAAGCTCTCGGGCACCATGCTCTAGCAAGGCAACCTTCGCCGCAACGCTGGGGCCGTTTTGCCGGGTCTTGGCCGACAGGTTGCTCGCAGGGGTCGCTCGGGAGACAAAGGCGCCGAGGCGCGCGGAGAGATCACCAGCGCTCTTCGCGGTTGCCGCTTGCTTTCTGACGGCGATTCGGATCGAATCAACTTCGGGTGTATCGCTCGTTGAAACGACACTCTGCAACCCGACCGACCGCTCAGCTAAGTCGCCAAACCGCGTCGTCAACTGCCGGAGTTCTTCCTCGCTTGCATCCGGGATGCGCACCGCCTCCTCGTTGAGAGAGCGATTGATAGCGACAAGCTCCGTAACGATTTCAAGATCCGCGGATTGTGAGGCCTCGGCCGTGGGTGCTGAAGCCGGCTCAGAGCTTCCGCAGCCGAACGCTGTCGCAACGATCGCGAATGCCACTCCGAACAGGCTGAACTTGACAAACACCTATCCGAGGTTACGGCGACGGAGAGCCGAAGAGTCCCCGTCGCGGCGACCGCTCCTCGTCCTAAGCGGTGCTTTCGCTAGTTACGCGGAGCCGCTTCATCCGCGCTAGCTCCACGCAAACCTGGCCGAGCAGAAAGGCGCTTGCGTCCCACTCCTTCTCGAAGGAGATCGGGGCCGATTCCTCGCCCCGTTCGCTGAGGAAGACCACCCAGCCAGCGTCCCGCTGAGCCAGCACGAATGCCAGCTCATGATGCTCGCCGTTGAGACGAAACATCGATGGCGGCACGTCCAGCTTGTAAAGAAGCGCGGAGAGCTCATTACGTGTCATGCGGCGATAGCCCAGGCGAGAGGCCTTCTCGTCCTGAGCGGTTCCGGGCGCATTGGCAGATTTCGGCTCGTATATGGCCGATTTCTGCCAAAGGTGAAGCTCTTGGTCCCGGGCGCGAAGAGCCCCCTTTCCATGCGGATGCGTATCGCTTCTCGCTCTGACCGCAAGAGCCAGGCCCGATTAGTGCCATCATTCGCCTTATGACCTGGCAGGGTTTGGGGAATCGCGTTGGTGTTGCCGTCTTCACGCTCGGAGTGATGATCGCTGCGCTCCTGCTGCCCACCGCTGCGCAGGCACTACCTGGCGACCTCGATCAGTCTTTTGGCACTGGTGGCTTGGTGCAGGTCGATCCCAATCCCGAGGACTACTCGGTGATAGGCGGCTTGGCCGCGGACGACGAAGGCCACGTCTACTACCAGGACTTCGGCGCTATCACGAGCATCTCCAGCACGGCGGTCCTGAGGCTGAACGAGGAGGGTGAACCGGACCGCTCGTTCGGCGAGGACGGCCGGGTTGATCTGACGGGGTCGATCTACGGTGGCCGAATGGAGGGCGCCTGGGACGGCAGGGTGATCCTCTCTGGGCACAGCTCGCCGGAGCTGTACAGAGGGGTGAGAATCGTTCGGCTTGACCGAAGTGGCGAGCTGGATCGAACCTTCGCCGGCGACGGGGTATTCGGGCTAGACGGGGACGGGTGGATCGGCGACATCGAGGCCGACGCCCAAGGCCGCCTGGTCGTTCTCTTGAACCTGAACGACGGTCCGCACCTGATCCGGCTCGATGACGCAGGCGAGATCGACAGAGGATTCGGCGATGGCGGAGTCACCCCATCTGCCGGCGTGCACCAGTCGAGCGAGCTTGCGCTGGGCCTAGACGGGTCCGCCATCCTGGCGTCCGAGTCCTCGTCGCGGTTGATCCGCTTCACATCGGAGGGGCAACTCGACAGGTCCTTCGGCTCCGATGGGGTCGCACAGACCGCCCCGGGCACAAGTGTCTTCTCAGGTGCCCTCGCAGTCGATTCGCAGAATCGGCCGGTCTACGCGAAAACCGTGCAGCTCGCGTGGACTGACCGACCACTCAAGGTAGGCGTCTTCAGGATGACGGCGTCGGGCGAGCCCGATCCAACCTTCGATGCC
>JBGTHI010000301.1:0-3055 GCA_041746295.1 Myxococcaceae bacterium | reverse complement strand
CGCTGACCCGGGGACATGCGATGGGCCCCTACGAGCTCCGCGACGGCAAGCTGGTCCGTTCCCGCGGAGGCAAGAAAAGCTTTAGTGAGGCCTTCGCCGAGGCGCTCGAGCTCCGGATGGCGCGCGATCCGAAAGTGGTCGCGGTGACGCCGGCGATGCTGGAGGGCTCCGCGCTGGGAAGGCTGCAGGGGCGGTTTCCGGACCGCTGCTACGACGTGGGGATTTCTGAGCCGCACGCGCTCACCTTCAGCGCGGGCCTCGCTGCCCGCGGGCTCAAGCCGATCTGCCTCATCTACTCGACCTTCCTGCAGCGTGCCTACGACTCGCTGATCCACGACATCTGCCTTCCGGGCCTTCCGGTCGTTCTGGCGGTGGATCGGGCCGGTCTGGTCGGTGCCGATGGTGCGACCCATCAGGGGCTCTTCGATCTCGCATTTCTGCGGGCGATCCCCGGGCTCGCGGTCGCGGCCCCGGCCGACGGAGAAGCTCTTGGGCCGCTGCTCGATGCGGCGCTGGAAACCAACGCCCCCTTCGCCTTGCGCTTTCCGCGAGGGACGCTGCCGGAGCCGCCGGAGGGGAACCACGCCCCGACCCCTCCGACAGCCGATGGCGCGCGGTGGCTTCAGCAGAGCCCCTCCGCCGTGCTCACCATCGCCGCACTGGGTCCTCTGGCCTGGGAGGCTTTGCGCGCGGCCCAGGGAAAGCCCTGGAACGTCCTCGATGCCAGATGGTTGAAGCCGCTAGATCGAGCTTCATTGCTCCAGGCGGCGGCCGTGGGTCCGCTGCTGACGGTGGAGGAGGGGACCTCCGAAGGAGGCTTCGGGAGCGCGGTTCTAGAGTTGCTGGCCGGCGAAGGCGTCCAGATTCGGGTAGCGCGCATGTCGTTGCCGGATCGATTCATCCCGCATGGAGATGCGCGGGTTCAGCGGTCGCGTTTGGGGTTGGACGCAGCCGGCATCGCTCGCGCTGCCGAGGCCCTGGTGGCCCGGGCGGCCCTGTGACCGGCTCGGCCAAACCCAACTGTGAGCGGCTGGACCTCCTGGTCGTGGCACGTGGGCTGGCGGAGTCGAGGGCCAAGGCCCAGGCGCTGATCCTGGCCGGCCAGGTGGTGGTCGACGACCAACGCATCGACAAGGCGGGTGTGCGGGTCTCCGTCGATGCGGAGATCCGGCTGAAGGGAGAAGCGGCCAGGTACGTCTCGCGCGGCGGCCTGAAGCTGGAGGCCGCGCTGAAGGCGTTCGCCGTGGAGCCGTCCGGCGCGGTTTGCGCGGACATCGGCGCCAGCACCGGGGGGTTCACCGACTGCCTGCTGCAAGGCGGAGCGCGCAAGGTCTACGCCATCGACGTAGGGCATGCGCAGCTTCACCAGAAACTGCGCGCCGACCCGCGCGTGCTGTCGCAAGAGGGTGTCAATGCGCGTCACCTGGGAAAGGCGGAGCTTCCGGAGCTTGTCGATCTCGCGGTGATCGACGTGAGCTTCATCTCCCTGCGCCAGGTCCTACCCGCCCTGGTCGGGCGGCTGCGGTCGGGTGGCACATTGGTGGCGTTGGTTAAACCGCAGTTTGAGGTTGGCCGTGCGCAGGTGGACAAGGGCGGGGTGGTCAAGGATACCCTAGCCCGAACCGCAGCGATCGACGGCATTGCCGTCTTCGTCACCGGGCTGGGGCTGGTCGTGCGCGGCATCATCGACTCCCCCATCGCTGGCCCCGCCGGCAATGTCGAAGCGCTGCTCTGCGCGGTGAACGAGCCTGAGCGTCAGCCCAAGGAGGATCCGGCGGGGGGCTTGCCCTCGTGAACGGTAACGTCCAGTGTTCGGTTCCCGGAGCGTAGACAACTCAGAACGGATGCGGCGCGGTCCGGCTGGGGAGTGCCGGGACTCATATGGGAAGTCGAGGTGTGGGTGCTCCGGACGCCCGGGAGCAGCAGCCTCATGCCCTCGGGTGAGGCCGGAGCGGAGTCTTGGTTTGCCCCCAGGCCGTCCCTGCCAAGTCGATGGGCCGAAACTGGGACGTTTGTACAACCAGCCGCGAATATCGCTGCAGGACGGCCCCATGGTTCGAAGTGCCCCCCAGGAACTCGCTCGGAGCGACGCCGGCCGACGGCTCATTGACGAAACTCCGGAGGCTCGGATGATTTTTCGGGGTACCGAGATAGCGACTACGTTCTGGGGTTGTGGAAACCACGTAACCTTCTGTCATCATCCTCGGGACTTACGGCACGCTTTCGCATCGAGCAGAACGTAGTAGCTATTTCGGAGTGCCAAAAACAAGCGGCACTCGACGGCCGCCCCCTTTAGGAAGGTGCCAGAGACTGACGGCTCCCAACATCTTTAGGAAGCGGGTCCGTGAAGGATGGGGAGGAGCTGCTTTCGGAGGACGAGAAGTCTCAAGTGAAAACGGGAGAGACGCGATCGCGAGATAAGGCGGAGAGATGGCGGTTTCGAACGGCTCGGCTACGGCGGGTCGCGGCAATCGAGGTCAGCGCCTTCTACAGAGGCACCTCCGGGCTCGGCTCGGCGAGACCACCTATCGAGCGACCGCGTTCGAATTGCCGATCGCCGGCATCGCAATTGATCTGTAGTGGCCCATAACTCCTCCTGTCGATGGGACACAACCAATGGCCGGTCCGTCTCGAGATTAGAGAGCAAGTTCGAGCCACAAGGACGCCAATGACCACCGCCGCACGTGTGAAGCACCCACTTCAAGGGTTGGTAGACGCCGCCGCACGACGCAGAGGTACGGCTCATGAGGGCAACGCCTCCCCGACGACAGTGACGTTCGACGAGGACGTGGTGCGGGTGTCGGCGGGTAGAGCCCCGCAAGAGGATGCCTTCCGCACGGCAATGCGTCAACTTGCCTCCGCACCCGGTTTTCGCGCGACCGACACAGGTATCTTTGTTCCTTCGGGCGCCGATTGTTGTTGACCGCGTAGTTTCGCGATCCACGTGGGGTGGTTTTCCTGGATGAGCCCCCGCCGCGAAGCGGCGGGAGGTGGCGAAGAGCGGAAGGAGCTTGGAGAAACATTCCCACATAAGCCGCTGGATGAGAGAGCCTTA
>JBGTHI010000300.1:0-13150 GCA_041746295.1 Myxococcaceae bacterium | reverse complement strand
CCGGGCGTTCTTTTGAGCCTGCTCCACCGCGACCAGCAGACGATCGACCAAGAGACACTCCGCCTCCGGGAAGCGGGCCGCCACGGGCAGCCCAAGGGCGCCGTAGCCGCAGCCCATGTCCAGCACCGATCGGGGCGGCGTCTGGGGTAGCGCATCAAGAAGGAGCCGGGTGCCCTCGTCGATCCGGTCGCTGGAGAAGAGGCCGGGCTCGGTCTCGAACCGAAAGGCGGTGCCGAGGAGCTCGGTGGTGATCCAGCGCAAATGCGGCATGGGCGGCGGGCCTCTCTACACCCTGCGCACTTGCCTTGACAGCACCTGCGCGCACGGCTATCTCCGCGGCGTTACAGACGGGTCCTTAGCTCAGCGGTAGAGCACTACCTTGACACGGTAGGGGTCAGTGGTTCGAAACCACTAGGACCCACTCGAGAGTTCGTGTGGTTTTGGGGCGCCCTGAAGGAGCTTAAGAGCTGTCGATAAATCGAGCGAGCAAGGACGGGGTCGAGGAGCCGGTGGGACCCAACCCCTGAGCGTACAAGGATGTCCGTGAGGAGTTGGGGGGACCGGCGACTTCCCCCCAAAGCTTACAAGGGCGGGCAAGCCCCCCGAGATCGGCCGGCGCAGCCGATTTATCGACAGCTCTTTAGGGCAGCCCGTCGGGACGCAGCTCCTTGCCGTAGTGCAGTTGGAGCTGGGCCGCGGCTTCCAGCGCCTCGGGGCTTCGGTCCTCCGGCACCATGACCTTGAGCACCAGGTACAGGTCGCCCGGCTCGCCGCCCCGGAGCGAGGGCGAGCCCTGTCCCTTCAGACGCATCTTTCGTCCCGCCTGCGACCCGGGCGGCAGGGTCACCATCACCTCGCCGGTGAAAGTTTGGACCTTGATCTCCGCCCCCTGCATCGCCTCCAGGACGGAGATCGGGAGATCCATATAGAGGTCGTCTGCTTCGCGGCGAATCGAGGGATGGGGCAGCACCTCGGTCTCGATGAAGAGGTCACCCGGAGCACCCCCGTGCTCCCCAGCCGCCCCCTGTCCCTGGAGCCGGATCTGCGATCCGGTCTGGACCCCCTTGGGGATGGTGACGGTGAGCCTTCGCGTCTCCTCCTGGACCCCGGTGCCCTGGCACGCAGGGCAGGGAGGGGCAACCTTTCCGGTGCCTTGGCAGCGGGGGCAGGCGCTGGCGATTGGAAAACGGCCCCGCCGGACCCGACCGCTGCCGCCACAAGTGCCACACGTCTCCGGCTTGCCCAGCTCTCCCTTCCCGTCGCAGCGGGCGCAGCGGCCAGGACGGGTAACGCTGAAGCTCTTCTCCGTGCCCGCCACAGCCTCGCGCAGGGTGAGCTGGATCTTGACCGTGACGTCGTCGCCCTTCCGGGGGCGGCTTCGGGCCTCGATCGGGGTTTCAAAGTCGGAGGTCCCGCTCTTGCCGAAAAAATCCCCGAACAGGTCGCCCAGGTCGAAGTCGGCGCCGGCGCTCCCTGCCTGGGAGAAGCCGCCCCCGCCGCTTGCCGACCTTCTTGGGCCACCCCCCGCCCGGCCGGGGGCGGCCTGCTGATACTCGCGGTAGGCCCGGGCCTTCTTCTCATCGAACCCGAGCCGCTCCGCATCTGGGCCGAATTCGTTATAGAGGCCGCGTTTCTTGGGATCGGAGAGGATCTCGAACGCGTTGGAGATCTGCTTGAACTTCTCTTCCGCGGCCTTGTTGCCGGGGTTCACGTCGGGATGGTGCTGGCGCGCCAGCTTCCGGTACGCCTTCTTGATGTCGGCTGCGGAGGCGGAACGGGAAACCCCGAGCAGTTGGTAGAGATCTTCGGCCATGGGTTTTGTTTATCGGATCGGTGATGATTGGGAGAAGCTATCCGTTCGATTGGCAGGCGCCATGAATCGCGAACCCCGGCGACAATTCAAGGCTCGAGCGCTGTGCGCGGGGCTATTGGGGATGGCTCTGTGCTTTGGTCCAGCCTCAGCCAGGGGGTCGGTGCCGGTGATGGACCGGGTAGCGGCGGTGGTGGAGGGGCGGATCATCACCTTGAGCCAGCTCCGTTTCGAAGCCCGGGTGGCCTTCATCCAGGGAGGCGATCCGTCGGCGGCGACGAGGCTCCTGGATGATGCGGCCCTCCGGAACGGGCTGGAGTGGGCGGTAGGCCAGAGAGTCCAGGAGAACGAAGCGGACCGACTGAAGGCCTTCAACATCGAGCCGAACGAGCTTGAGGCGGCGGTCGAGGGGTTCGAGTCCCGGATAGGTGGCTCCGAGGCGCTGGGCGCCTTCCTGCGAGCGCATGAAGTCGATCCGGCGGGGCTGGCGCGCGTCCTGGAGCGCAGCCTCAGGGCGGAGCGGATGCTCGACAGCAAAGTCCGGCTCCGCGCGCAGGTAACCGAGGCGGAGGTGCGAGGCGCCTTTGCCGCAGGGGTGAGCAGCCATGGGGTTGGTGGCAACTATGAGCAGGTCCGGCCCGTCCTCCGAGAACGGCTTTTTCGCGAACGCTACAATCAGCTCGCCAAGGCGGAGCTCGCGCGAATGCGCGAGCGCTCCGATATCCGGTGGGTGGCGCCCTTCGCGCTCTCCAATCAAGAGCAGGAGGCCGTGCCCTGAATGCCCACCTGACCCTGCGGACGATGGGACTGGGAGATCTTCCCCGGGTGGTGGCGCTACAGCGCGAATCGTTCCAGAACCCCTGGTCGGAGGAGCTGCTGCGGCGTGAGCTCGATCATGAATGGTCCACGGTCACCGTGGCCGAGGCGGCGGTGGGAGCTCGGATGGAGCTGGCCGGCTTCTCCATCTATTGGTTGGTCCATGACGAGCTCCATCTGCTCACCCTGGCCGTCGCCCCGTCGATGCGTAGGCGGGGAGTAGCCAGCGTCCTCCTGGAGGCGGCGCTGGCCCAGGCCAGGTCACGACCCTGCACCCTGGCCACCCTCGAGGTCCGTCGCAGCAACGAGGCAGCCCAGGCCCTGTACGAGAAGCTAGGATTCCAGAAGGTGGGGGTCCGTCCCAACTACTATGCCGCCGAGCTCGAGGACGCGGTGGTGATGATGCTCGATCTTGGGCGCTAGCCTACCGCTTGCGCTGGGCTAGGGTGCCCGCGGCCTGGGCGAGCGTGCGGACCCTCAGTCCTGCTTGACACTCCAGGGCGGCCACGTATAAGCCCCACCCCCGCTCGCGGGATTTTTGTGCATGGGTGCGCGCAAGCGTCCTTGGAGCCCAAAGAGAGTCATAACCCTGGAAGGGAAACAGTTCGTCCATGCCGACGATTAGCCAATTGGTCCGTAAGGGCCGCGAGAAGCTCAAGTACAAGGGCAAAAGCCCCGCGCTCAAAGAGTCGCCCCAGAAGCGTGGTGTTTGCACCCGCGTCTACACGATGACCCCGAAGAAGCCGAACTCGGCGCTTCGGAAGTGCGCGCGTGTTCGGCTCACCAACGGAATCGAAGTGACGTCGTACATCCCCGGCGTAGGCCACAATCTTCAGGAGCACTCGGTGGTGATGATCCGCGGCGGCCGTGTGAAGGATCTTCCGGGCGTGCGCTACCACATTATCCGCGGCACGCTCGATTCGGTCGGCGTCCAGGGTCGCAAGCAGAGCCGTTCCAAGTACGGCGCCAAGCGTCCCAGCTAAACGACTTTCTCAAAGGAATAACGAATGCCTCGCCGTCGCGTAGTCGCCAAGCGCAAGATTCTCCCGGACCCAAAGTTTCAGGACCGCCTGGTCTCCAAGTTCGTTAACGACCTGATGCGGAAGGGCAATAAGTCGATCGCCGAGGGGATCACCTACGGCGCGCTGGCCCTGGTCGAGGAGCGGACCAAGGAAGATCCGCTCAAGACCTTCAAGAAGGCCCTCGACAACGTCAAGCCGGTCCTCGAGGTGAAGTCCCGCCGGGTCGGTGGCGCCACCTACCAGGTCCCCGTAGAGGTCCGTCAGGATCGCCGGGTGGCCCTAGGGATGCGGTGGTTGATCGTCTACGCCAAGGCGCGCGGCGAGAAGACCATGCGCGAGAAGCTGGCGGGCGAGATCATGGACGCCGCCAACAACCGCGGCAACGCGGTGAAGAAGCGCGAGGACACGCACAAGATGGCCGAGGCCAACAAGGCGTTCGCGCACTACCGCTGGTAGTGGGGTGGGTCCGGGCACCGCGCAGTCCCCGAAAGGCTCGCCCAACCGGCGGGCCTTTCTAGTATCTAACGCCCGCCCCCCGAAGTCATTCACCCCAGGAACCTCCCATGCCGCGTGAGTATCCGCTCGAGCACTACCGAAACATCGGGATCATGGCCCACATCGACGCGGGCAAGACGACCACCACCGAGCGGATTCTCTTCTACACCGGGGCGATCCACAGAATGGGCGAGGTCCATGAGGGGACTACCACGACCGACTGGATGGTGCAGGAGCGGGAGCGGGGGATCACCATCACCTCCGCGGCGATCAGCGCCTTCTGGGAGCGACGGGCGAACAAGTACCGGATCAACATCATCGATACCCCGGGCCACGTCGACTTCACCATTGAGGTGGAGCGTTCCCTGCGGGTGCTCGACGGCGCCGTAGCAGTGTTCGATGGCGTGAATGGCGTTGAGCCGCAGTCGGAGACGGTCTGGCGGCAGGCCGACAAGTATCGGGTCCCCCGGATTTGCTTCATCAACAAAATGGACCGGGTGGGGGCAGACTTCGAGATGTCGGTCGGCACCATCCGCGAGCGGCTGCAGGCCAACGCGGTGTCGCTACAGCTGCCGCTCGGGAGCGAGGATCAGCTTCGGGGCGTCATCGACCTGGTGCGGATGAAGGCGCTGCTTTTCCATGACACCGAGCTCGGCTCCCGGTTCGATCCGGTCGAGATCCCCGAAGAGCATCGTGCGGCGGCGGATGCGGCCCGGACGCAATTGTTGGAGTCGGCGGCCGAGCAGGACGATGCGCTGATGGAAAGCTACCTGGAGGGAAAGGAGATCTCCGAGGACCAGCTACGCGCGGCGATTCGCAAGGGTTGCGTGGGACTGAAGCTGTTCCCGGTGCTCTGCGGGTCCGCCTTCAAGCACAAGGGCGTCCAGCAGCTGCTCGACGCGATCGTCGACTACCTCCCGTCGCCGCTCGACATCCCGCCGGTGCAGGGCAAGGACTTGAAGGACCACGAGGTGATCCGCGAGACCCACGACAAGGCGCCGTTTGCCTCGTTGGCCTTCAAGATCATGACCGATCCCTTCGTGGGGACGCTGACCTTCATCCGCGTCTACTCGGGGAAGCTGGAGGCCGGCTCCTACGTCTACAACTCGATCAAGGGCCGCAAGGAGCGGGTGGGGCGATTGCTGCAGATGCGCGCCGACAAGCGGGATGAGATCACCGAGTGCTATGCCGGCGACATCTGCGCCGTGGTAGGGCTCAAGGGCGCAACCACGGGCGATACCATCTGTGACGAGAAGAACCCGGTGGTGTTGGAGAAGATGGAGTTCCCCGAGCCGGTGATCGACATCGCGATCGAGCCCAAGTCCAAGGCGGACGGCGACAAGCTGGTGGTGAGCATGCAGAAGCTGGCGGTGGAAGATCCGTCGTTCAGGGTCAGGACAGATGAAGAGACCGGTCAGACGATCATCGCCGGAATGGGCGAGCTCCATCTGGAGATCATCGTCGACCGGCTGCTGCGCGAGTTCAAGGTGGAGGCGAACGTCGGCAAGCCGCAGGTCGCCTACCGCGAGACCATCACCCAGCAGGCCGAAGCTGAGGGGAAGTACATTCGCCAGACGGGTGGCAAGGGGCAGTACGGCCACTGTTGGCTGCGGGTGAAGCCCAACGAGAGTGGGAAGGGGTTGTCCTTCAAGAGCTCGATCGTGGGCGGGGTGATCCCGCGCGAGTTCATTCCCTCGATTGAGAAGGGCGTGGTGGAGGCGATGACCTCAGGCGCTCTGGCCGGCTACCCGATGGTGGACGTGCTGGTGGAGCTGTTCGACGGCAGCGTGCACGACGTCGACTCCAGTGAGATCGCCTACAAGATCGCCGGATCGATGGCTTTCAAGGAAGCCTGCAAGGGCGCGGGGCCGGTATTGCTGGAGCCGGTCATGGCCTGCGAGATCGTGACTCCCGAGGACTTCATGGGCGACGTGATCGGCGACATGAATGCCCGCCGCGGGAAGATCAACGGAATGGGGCCGCGGCACGGTGCGCAGGTGCAGGTGATTGACGCGCAGGTGCCGCTGGCGCAGATGTTCGGCTACGCGACGGATCTGCGCTCCAAGACCCAGGGCCGGGCGACCTACACCATGCGGTTCAGCCACTATCAGGCGGTACCCAAGGGGGTGGGCGACGAGATCATGGCGCGGATTCGGGGGTACTGAGAGGGCCGCTGCCGGGCGGCGTCTAGTAAGCGGCCTTCTCTGTCCCTCAACGAGGTCTTGGGGTTCGAGGTCAAGCGACTGGCGCGTGCTCTACGCAACGGGCTAGAGCCGGCCGCTGGTGCAGACTGCCCAGCCTCGAAAGCAACCAGGTCCCGCCTTGGTCCGTCCACAGCGGCCTCAGCTCCAGAGGGCACCTGCTCACGGAAACAATGCGCCGAGCTCGACTCAAGTGCCTCGGCGGTTCGCGGATCAGTGGACGCAGGCTGTCCCATCGCTGGAACGGGACGGGAGGAATTCGGAACCGCTGTTGCGACTCCTTCACCACAGCCGCTTGCAGGCCGATCTCCCAGGTGCGCGATCTCGCCAAATCCTATCTCGGAGGTTTCGAGCGGGTGGACCCGGCGACGGTTCCCGAGTTCGACGAGATCAATTGGTGGTTGGCGGCGCGGGAGAAGAACTCACAACAGGAGGTTCCCCTCGTGCCGCTGGATGGGCCGCGCAGCCCGGCGGTTGATCGAAGACAGCGTGCCCTAAATTGGCTTGGCAGCCTGGAGTAAGCTCAGCGGTAGGGGTCGCTAAGCGTCGACAATCGGAATGAATCCTCCGTAGATCATGCGCTTTCCGTCGAACGGCATCTGCTCCCCCATTTCCTTCATGCGCGGGTCGTTCTTCATCTTTTCGTTCGCGGCATCGCGCACCGCCTTCGAGGGGTACTCGAGCCAGGAGAAGACGACCACCTCTCCTTCTTTCGCTTTCACGGCACCTCGGAAATCGGTCAATTGGCCTTCGGGCACGTCATCGCCCCAGGTTTCCACCGAGCGTGTCGCGCCGAATTTCTTGAACAACGCTGCCGCCTCGGCGGCATGCTTGCGGTAGAGTTCCTTGTTTGCAGCGGGCACCGCAGCGACGAATCCTTCTACGTAGCTCATGACTGTCTCCCTGACGTTGATGAGTTCACGGCCTAGTGACCAACTCCATATGGACTCCCCGGAATTCCTAAACTCATCGGTCAGATGCCGGACGAGGCGCCAGGAATGAAGGCCCCGGGTTTTTCGCCATCCCAGAGTGCAGTATGTGATCCCGGGGCGCTGTTTATTAGGGGGAGGGCCAGATGGTCTATAGACGATGGGGTGCGGAGGGCAGCTCCGAACAAGCAGCAAGGGTTCGATCAACCGTCTCCAGGCGGCGCCGAGGAGCGCTGGATCCGAGCGAACCTGCGCTCTCACAAATGACCTCGGCCCAGCTCCTCGCCCGCTACCGCGCCGACCAGAGACAAATTCACGGGTGGGGACGGGATGCCCTCGATCTCTTGGGGGCCCAACGTGCCGAGCTGATCCTGGAATGTGACAAGATCGAACTGCTTCTCATCCAAAGAGGCCAGCCGATCGATCGGGTGGAGGAGCACATGGCCGCGATCCTGGAGAGCCGGACTTCGGCAACCTTGAACGGGATCTCGGCTCAAATCGGTGCTGTGCTGCTGCAGTGGCGTGAGCCGGTAAACCGCGCGTTGACTGGGCTCGGCCCTCAGAGGATGCACCAGGCGGTGTCCGCGACCCTGGTCGCAGCGATCGTCGCCATCGTCCTGGGAGGAATTTTAGTCGATGAGACGCCGCAGGTCAGCGCCCCTCAGGCGGTAACGGTCGACAGAGGACCTGTCACCCGTCACCTTCTGGCGATGGGGTACACGAGCGATGAGGCCTCGATCATTCCGCTGATGGACCCGGTGGACGCGCTGCACTACGTCAGCTCCCCTGCCGAAAGAACGCCCGGGTCCCAACCCGTCCAGAGGGCCAAGCTATTCTCACTGATGCTCCAGGTAAAACACGAAGAGACCCTGGCCGTCTTCAGCCAGCCGTACACGAAGTGACCCGCTCGGAATCCGGAACCGGAACAGTCTACTGGCGCGCGTCGCCCTCCAAGGTCACTGCGGCGAGGCGATGGGGCCCGGTGGGAGGCTGTACAACGAATCGGAGATGGATTCTTCCATCGCTCAACCGCGCCGGCTGCGGTTTCTGGGCGTTGCCGACATCGTCGCCGCTCAGCCGCTCTTCCCCGCCCAGGGTGCCGTCCGAAAGGAGCGCCCGCCTGAACAGCGAGAAGCCGCGCGGCGACGACTGCGAGATGTAATAGAGGTCGACTCCGCCATCGGCACGTCGCAGGTGAACCGTGTCGTGCACGTTCTCACTGAGGGCGCTCACCCGCACCGGGGCCGACCAGGTTCGTCCGTCCAGCGAGGTCCGGACGTAGGACCGCATCCGGTCGGGGCGAGCTCCGGCTTGGTACGAGAGAGACAGCTTCCCATCGGAGAAGCTTCCCAAAGCTGGTCTCGAGGCCTTGCCTACGTCGCTCAGCTTCGTCGGGCTGGAGAATCGAAGCCCATCGGCACTCGTCGCCAGATTGAGCTCGCCGGTCTTCGCATCGCGAAACACAACGGCCACGCCGTGTCCTTTGAGCTGCTCAAAGACCGGGGTGCTCATCGGCGAGATCGCGGCCCGGAGCGACGAGAGCACCTGGGGTTCTCCCCATCGGCCGTCGCGCAGCTCGCAGCGGAACAGTCGCGCGGGTGCGTCCACATGATCCGCGCCCGTGAAGTAGAGGTACTGACGGCCTTCCACATCAATGGCGTGCGGAGAGGACAGCTCCATGCTCCGTGGCAGACCGAACGACAGCGGAGTCGGCGAGCTGAACCGGATCCCGTCGGTCGAGGTTGTCTCCAGAAGGCGCGATCCGCGCAGCGAGTGTGTGGTGGGCCAGCTCGCTTCCGTCACGATCAGGCGGTAGCCCTCCTTCTCCGGCAGCAGCGCCGAATGCTCACTCAATCCTTGACCCTCGCCAACCCATCGAAGGTCGGTGCGCTTGATGGTGGCCGACCGGTCTGAAAGCGCATGAGCGTCGGTCGGCGGTGGGGGATATCTCGAGATTCTGATCGGTGCCACCCGCCAACGATAGGGAGTCGGAGACGGGCGAGTCAAATGCTCCCGAGAAGCCGATCCGCCTCGGAGGACCCCGGTACCGGTGCCAGAGACTTTCGCTCTGGAGAGGTGCCAGACACTTTACTTGGCCTACGACCAAACACCTCGGTGGCGGCAAAGGGCGCGATCGAGCCGAGTTTCTCAGGAGGAGATCGCGATACAGCGCTGTGCCGCTGGGCTCTCGGTTGCCAGCTTCATTAGGAACTCCGCCACGTCTAAGCGGGAGACCTGCATCGACCTGACCCGAGATGTTTCAGAGGTGAAGGGCGGCCGGCCGGTATCACGATCTACCAGCCCCACCGGCTGAACCAACGTCCAATCCAAGCCGCTCGACCTTACCGCCATCTCCTGGCGCTCGGAGTCGGCGATCTGCGGCCCCAGGAGGAGCTTGAAGGTCAGGGCCCAACCGAGTGAAAGCCGTCCTCTGCTCGTACCTATGCCGTAAGTTGTTTGGGCGATCAGGCGGCGTACGCCGTGCCGCTGCATGGCGGCGACCACGTTCGCCGTGCCCTGAGAACGCACGTTCAAGGGTGTTTGCTGCAGCCCCAGGCGCACCCTGAGCGGATTCTCACGGATGCCAAGGGTCACGATCACCGCTTCCTGGCCGCGGATTGCCGCGTCGACGTCGGCCGGGCTCATCGCGTCTCCCCTGAATGGCAGGAGCCCCGCCCGTGCCTCGATCTTGCCGGCTGAACGTGCGAAGGCGGTCACCTGGTGTCCGCCCCGCAGGCAGGCTTCGACGGCGCATCTGCCTGTTCCGCTGCTGGCACCAACAATTAAGATCCGCATGGCTGCTCCTCGCCGGCTTTGCCGGACGCCCAGGTTGAAGCATCCAGCATGAGGGCTTCGGCCTGGACGGAGAATGCCGGAAAGTCCAAAATTATTGCTCATTCGTCCGACCTGTACGGGACGGCCGAGGACAAACGGATCTACGATGAACGCATGGTTCCTCGCCCCTTCCCGAATGGCGACCCCTTCGCGGCGGCTCTCCACTTCCTTCGCATCACCGGAGTCTTCTGCTGCCGATCCGAGCTCACGGAGCCGTGGGGTCTGTTCATGCCTCCGATGGATGGGTGCATCTGGTTCCACGCGATCAGCGAGGGCCGTTGCAGCATTGAAGTGGGCAAGGGCGACACGGTCGAAATGGGGCCTGGATCGTTCGTGCTGATTCCTCACGGCCGGGGACACCGTTTGCGCAGCTCCCGGCGGGTGGCGACACCGAATGTGATCGAGCTTCCGCAAGAAGCCGTGAGCGAGCGGTATTCGATTTTGCGCCACGGGGGAGGGGGAGCGGCGGGCACGTTGATCTGTGGTGTGGTCCGGCTGGAGCCTCCGGCAGGTCCGGAGCTCGAGGGAATGCTGCCCACATCACTTCATCTCGACACCTCCCATGATCGGCACGGCGAGTCGATCGCGAGCACGTTGCGAATGATGGGGGCCGAGGCACGCGTGCTTCGCCCAGGTGGCGAGGCCGTGGTGACTCGGCTGGCGGACATCCTCGTGATCCAATGTCTGCGCGTCTGGCTCGAAACCGATCCCGCTGCCAAAACGGGATGGCTGGGAGCGCTTCGCGATCCGCAGCTCGGAAACAGCGTGTCGGCTCTCTGGCAGGAGCCTTCGAAGCCTTGGAGCGTAGCCTTACTGGCGAAGCGGGCAGCCATGTCCCGCTCCACCTTCGTTGCACGCTTCACTGAGCGGGTCGGTGAGCCTCCGATGCGATACCTGGCCCGCGTTCGAATGCAGGTCGCGAGCGCAGCCCTCCGCAATGAAGCGGCAACGGTCGGCGAGCTGTCGTGGCGCCTTGGCTATCGCTCGGAGGCCGCCTTCAACCGGGCTTTCAAACGAATCATCGGGCAGTCCCCGGGCGCATTGAGGCGACAGTCTCGCCGATGATAAAGAAAGTAAGGAGTGTGGGTCGGTCGACAGCCGGCTGGCGGAGAGCGATCGCATCTGGCAGGGTCTCGCGCGTGGGTGCAAAGCTCGATCAGACGCTGGCGGTGCTCAATGGCCTGGTCGGCGATCACCTCTCGCGGCGGAAGAACGGCCTGGCTACGGAGATGGCCTTCTACCGCCAAGGACAGCTCCTCTCGTTGGAGCGCCTGGGGGACACCTATCCGGAGGTGCGCGGTCGAGCCGTGGTGCTGGTCCACGGCCTGATGTGCACCGAAGAAGTCTGGCGCTTTCCCGATGGGGAGGACTACGGCTCGCGGTTGGAGCGGGAGCGCGGCATCACCCCGTTCTACGTGCGCTACAACAGTGGCCGGCCGGTGGCGGAGAACGGCGCCGCGCTGGCCAATCTTCTGGAGCGATGGCTGCAGGCCTATCCCGTTCTCATCGAGGAGCTGCTGTTGGTGGGGTACAGCATGGGCGGGCTGCTGATCCACGGTGCCTGCGAGGCGGGGGCTCGAGCGGGGCACCGTTGGCCGCTCCGGGTCCGGCGGGCCGTCACCATTGGGACACCTCATCTCGGGGTGCCGGCCGAACGGATCGGCAGGGTGGTCGCTGCGCTCCTCTCGGCGATCGACGACCCCTACACCCGCCTGGTGGCCGAGATCGGAAATCTGCGCAGTCGGGGGATCCGCGATCTGGGCGAGGTGTCGCAGCTCTGGCCTGGAATTGAGCACCACCTGATCGCCGGGTCACTTTCCAGGAACCCGCGGTTGACGCTTCTTGGGGATTCGTTGGTTCCGGTCGCCAGTGCGACCTTCGGCAGGATGGACTCGGTGACCGTGGTGCCTGGGGCGAGTCATGTGGCGTTGGCACACCATCCAGAGGTCTATGCGCAACTGGCGAGGATCTGCGAGGCGGACAGATGAAACATAGAGAGCGGTGGCAGGGGGTCGCCTCATTGGTGGGCGACGCTCTGGAGCACGGGGTGAGTGCCGTAGAGCGGGTGCATCTCGGGACGGCGCGAAGAACCTTTGCGGTGCTGGAGTCGATTCCGGGGGTGGCCCCGCCGGCGAGGCTGATCCACACGATCTTCGATCGCAGTGTCTCGGCCGTCTACGGCACCGTTCGGTGGTTCACGCGCGGGGTGGTTGGGGCGGCGGAAATGCTTCTCGCGTCTGGATGGGAGGTGGAAGAGGAGTAGGGGACCCGCAAGGTCGCCGACCGCCGGTCGAAACGTCTTGGTGAAAAGGGGTTGCGCGCGCTCGATCGCGGTGGTAAGTGGCGCGCCCCGGTCTGCTCAGGGCTTGGGGCTTCACAGTTCTGTGACAAACGCTGGTCATAGGTTCGCCTCGTAGGCTTGAGAAACTCTCCGCTTGAGATCATTCGGCAGAGGAAGGATGGACGATGTCGGAACATAAGAGACAGAAGATCCGGATTCGACTCAAGGCGTACGACGCCAAGCTCCTCGACCAGAGTGCGGGTGAGATCGTCGAGACCGCGAAGCGGACGGGCGCGCAAGTCGCTGGACCGATCCCGCTCCCTACCAAGATCAACAAGTTTACGGTTCTCCGCAGCCCGCACGTGGACAAGAAAAGCCGCGAGCAGTTCGAGATCCGGACCCACAAGCGCCTGCTCGAGATCGTCGAGCCGACCCAGCAGACTCTGGACGCGCTGATGAAGCTCGACCTGTCGGCCGGCGTCGACGTGGAGATTAGGTCATGAAGTTCGATGTACTGAATCTGGACCTCAAGAAGGTCTCGGAGATCGAGCTCTCCGATATCGTGTTCGGCGCCAATCAGAACTCCCATCTCCTGTACGAGGTGGCGAAGATGCAGCAGATCAACCGGCGCCGCGGCACCGTCGCGGTGAAGAACCGGTCCCTGGTCAGCGGCGGCGGCAAGAAGCCCTACAAGCAGAAGGGTACCGGCCGCGCCCGCCAGGGTTCGACCCGCGCCTCCCAGTGGGTCGGTGGCGGCAAGG
>JBGTHI010000299.1:0-2252 GCA_041746295.1 Myxococcaceae bacterium | reverse complement strand
TGAGCGCCGCGACCGGCTGGCGGGAGCTGAAGGCCAGCGCTGACCGGTACCGCTCCTTGAACCCGGCGCGCCTCATCTTTACCAAGCTGGACGAGGCTTCCACTCCGGGCGGCGTGCTCTCAGCGGCGGTGCGGGTGAGCCGGCCGGTGGCCTGCATCGCGCACGGCCAGCGGGTTCCCGAGGACATCCTCGCGCCCAGCCTCTCCGAGCTCGAGGAGCTGGTGCTGGGCGATGGCAGCGGCGTTGGCGGTTCGATGGATCACAGCTCTGGCGGGAGAATCTAGTCAATGGATCAGGCGGATACGCTTCGGCAGATGCTGGCACGCAAGTCCAGGCCAGCTGACGAGCCGATTCGGGTGATAGCGGTCACCAGCGGAAAGGGCGGAGTGGGGAAGAGTCACCTCTCGGCCAACCTCGCCGTGCTCGCGGCGCAGTCGGGGAAGCGGGTCCTGGTGGTAGACGGCGACCTTGGGCTAGCGAACGTGGAGATCCTCTACGGGATCAAACCCAGGTATCACCTGGCCGATCTGCTTCGGGAGGACATGTCTCTCAACGACGTGCTCGCCACCGGACCGTTTGGCGTGAGGGTGCTCTCCGCCGGCAACGGGATCCAGGAGCTGACCCGTTTACAGGACCCGCAGAAAATGCAGCTGATGCGGGCATTCGATGAGCTCGAGTCCTCCTTCGACGTCGTGTTTTTCGATACCGGAGCGGGGATCGGCGACAATGTTCTTTTCTTCGCGGGTGGAGCGCAGGAGGCCCTATTGGTGGTGACTCCGGAACCGACCTCGTTGACCGATGCCTATGCCTCGGTGAAGGCGCTCTCACAGAACGCGGGCGTGGAGCACTTCGGCGTGGTGGTCAACATGGCCCGCTCCGACGCCGCCGCGAGAGATCTGTTCCGGCGCCTCTGCCTGGTCTGCTCCCGCTTCCTTTCGGCCAAGCTGCGGTTCGTGGGTCACGTTCCCCGCGACGAGAACATCCACCGGGCGGTGATGGCGCAGCGCCCCCTGGTCGAGGCATTTCCCCAGGCCCCGGCCAGTCGCGCGATGATGACCATTGCCGACCGGGTGCTTTCCGACGCTCCAGCCCCGTCCGCGGGTGGGCTCAAGTTCTTCTGGCAGGGGCTGCTTCGGTCTCCGCTGGCTCCCCCGGCTCCGGCAGGCGCCGAGAGGTAACAGCGTGCACCGGGTCCAGCAGCTCTACAGCCAGCCGGAGGCCCAGGACGCCCAGCTCATCCGCCGCCATGCAGCGATGCTGGAGCGCTGTGCTCGGAGACTTTCCCAGAAGATGGGCAACGGCTCCTCATATGACGACCTCTGGTCGGTGGGCGCGCTCGGGCTACTCGAGGCGGCGAGGCGCTACGACCCGGCCCGGGACATCCGCTTCGAGAGCTTCGCCGAGCATCGGGTGAAGGGCGCGATGCTGGACGAGCTGCGCCGGATGGATCATCTGCCGCGTCGCCTCCGCGCTAAGGTGGAGGGGGTCAGCAAGGCCAAGCGCGAGGCGGGAAAACAGCTCGGGCGCGAGGCCACACAGGACGAGGTGGCCAAGGAGGTCGGGCTCGGTCTGGAGGAGGTCGCGGAGCTCGAGCTCCTGCTGCAGCCGCCGATCGAGCTGACTCCGGAGCTGCCCTTGGCTTCGCACGCGCCCACCCAGGACGAGATCGCGCTCAAGAAGGAGCGGGCGGCGGTGTTGGCGGTCAACATCAGCCAGCTCTCCGAGCGGCTGCAGCTGGTTCTCTCGCTGGTCTACGTGGAGGAGCTCACCTACAAAGAGGTGGCGCAGCTTCTCAAGATCTCCGAACCCCGTATCAGCCAGCTGCACACCGAAGCGCTCAAGAAGCTCCGCGCCGCGATGAGCAACCCGGAAGCGAGCGGCTCAGAGTCCGGAGCAGGTCAATCCTGAACCGGGGGCGCCGCGGGACCTCCCCGTGAGGCAACCAAGCCCTCGATGTTGCTGCCGTTAACAGTGAGATCACGGTTTGCAATGCCGAGCCAGGGCTTTTCACCCGAAGTTTAACGACGAACGGACAGAGGACGATCATGAAGAAGCCAACCGATTCTTTCCCCCTGATGCGCTGGAGGCGACGGGTCGTTAGCTCGCTTCTGTTGATCGCGGCCGCCTGCGGTGGCGCGTCTGAGGACGAGCTGCCGGTCAACGACGACTACCGCGGCGTGGAGGAGGCGGCCGGCAACCTGACCGGTCTGGCTACTCCCTGCTCCTTCGACTCGACCACCGGTTTCGCTACG
>JBGTHI010000298.1:0-4072 GCA_041746295.1 Myxococcaceae bacterium | reverse complement strand
CGCGAGTTCGAGCTCGCCGCGGGTGCAGCCCAGGGCCAGAACAATCTTGGTGTGCTGCTCGAGCAGACCGGCCGAACGAAAGAGGCCTGTACGGCCTTCAAGGAAGCCGTGCTGCTCGATCCCGAGCTGGACGTCGCCAAGCAGAACGCCGCGCGAACCTGTGAAACCCTGACCGCCGAAGTGGCCCGGAGCAACCCGTGAAAATCTCTTTCGAGTCGATGGTGTGGATCGCAATGGCCATGTCCACTGCCGCATGCGAGCGGACGCACATGCGGTCCTCCTACGGGCAGGTGGTGCGCGAGGCCTACGCAGCGCAGGTGCTGAACCCGCAGGCGGGCGAGAAGCGGGTAGCCGAGGCAGGACTGGACCCGGAGGAGGCGAACATCGTCTCCGATACCTATCGAAAGTCCCTGCTACCGGACAAAGACGAGCAGGCGCATAAGCGCGCGCCTATCATCTTGGTGGATGAGGGCGGCCGCGTGAGATCGAGCGGCGACGCCAGTTCCAGGAAGTGACGGTCATGACCCTCAAGCCTTCTCGAGGGAACGTCGCCCTCCTGTTCGCGCTGCTCCTCCCCGTGCTGTTGGGTTTCGCAGCGTACGTCATCGATTCGGGGCATTTTTACCTTGTGCGCAACGAGCTCCAGAACGCCGCCGATGCCGCCGCGCTCGCCGGCGTCCGAGACCTCAACGGGACGACGGAGCGGTTCCCGCTGGCCCGTGCGGCCGCTCAGCAGTTTGGGCAGAGGCATGATGCCAATGGCACCGATCTGGTGCTCCAGTCCAACGAAGGCAACGCGGCAAATGGGCACATCGTGCTGGGGAATTGGGACTTCGAAGATCGGGTCTTCACCGTGGCTACCGCCGCGACGCCCAGCAATAAGGTGAACGCGGTGCAGGTGAGTGCGCGGCGAATCGATGGCGACGGAGGGGCGGTGGCCACCTACCTCGCGGGCATCCTCTTCGGGAAGACGAGCCAGGACATCGCCGCCACTGCCATCGCCGTCGGCGGGAGCCCCGCCGCTGCCTGCTCGGCGCCGCTCGCGGTGACCGACTGTAGTGTGTTGAAGTCGGATGGCTCGGTGAAGTGTGACGCAGAGCTCACGTTCGGCCAGGCGACAACCGACACTGCGGGCTTCACCATTCTCAGCGACAGCAATCCCACCACGCCGACGGTCACGTGCATGATGGCGAGGACCTTGAGTCAGCCGTGCCCCAAGAACTGCGACTGTTCCGATACGTGCAACGAAGTGGAGACCGATCCGATCAAGATCAGCAATGGCAACAACCTCTCGGACACGTCCGTCACGGACATCAACAATGCCGTCGCGCAAGCCGGGGGAAGCACGCTCTACGTCACCATTCCGGTGGTAGACTCCGGCGGCCTGACGCCCGGGAGCTGTGGAGCGTTCAACTACAACCAGCCTCGCGCCGTCGTGGGCTACGTGAGAGTCCGGCTGCTGGGAGCGACTTCGGCCCCCAACAAATCGGTTCGTGTCACGATCGACTGCACGCAGTCAGAGCCGGAGCGACCGGGCGGGGACTTCTACGGATTGCAGGCGACCAACGTCTACCTGGTGAAGTGATCACACCCTGGGTGGAACAGTTGCAACTATGGCCAAGACAGCTGCGGGTCGCCTACAGGAAGATGTCCTGCGCCCCATGAGTTTGCGGATGAGGCGCTGTGGACGATAGCGTACATCACTGGTCCCCCTGCTTGGCAGGCCTTCATGCTTGATCTCTCTCTTCTTCGCGACTCGCGGTCCTTCTCCACAGATGCGAGCAGCTCGGCCCGGCTGGCCCTGCTGCACACGAGCATGCGCATCGGCTCCCGCCGTCCGCCCATTGAAGCCTACCAGTTCTACACGCATTTTCCGGGGCTCGGGCTGCTGAACCTCGCCCACTCGCTCCGGATCGCCCAGGACCAGGGGCGGCTGAAGTGCCGGCTGGAGGTGCGCTACTTCGATGAGGAGAGTTACGAGGAGGATGAAACCTTCGTTGCCGCCATCGACACCTGGCTACAGGGCGCCGACCGCGCCATCCTGGGAGCCTCCACGTACACGAGCACGATCGAGTATCTGGAAAAGCTGTTCACCCGGTTCGACCCGGGGCGGGTGCTGATCGTCGCGGGGGGGCCCCACGCCACCGTGGCCCCCGACATCAACGGCGCACACGTCGTCGTCCGGGGAGAGGGGGGCTCGGCGCTCTTGCACATCCTCAACACCGTATTGACGGATGACTTTGGAGCCGGTCCGGAGGCGGCAGGGATCTGCTACCAGCTGAATGGCAAGAAGCGGATCGAGAAGCAGGCCTTCGACCGGTCCCTGGAGACGCTGCCCAGCCCCGGGTTTGCGTACGATCTCCTCCCGGATTCCCCCACCGCTGCTCCCGTGTATTTGACCACCCCGAAGCGCATGCTGGGGGAACGACCGCAGATCTATATCTGCACCCAGAGCTGCCGGGCGCGATGCACGTTCTGCTCGACCTACCTCATCCATGGGAGGTCGGTCGCCAGGCCCATCGACAAGGTCCGAGCGGATCTCACGTACCTGGTCAGGGACCGGGGTTACGACTCCATCGAGTTCCACGACGACGACCTGTTGCAGCACCCGGACTTCCAAGAGCTGATGCACATCATGAAGGAGCTTGACGTCCCGTGGTTTTGTTACGCGCGAGTGCCGCCCATCACCGAAGAGGTCGCCCAGCTCATGGGAGCCTCCGGCTGCGGGCGCGTCTTCCTCGGCGTGGAGTCACTCGAGCAGCGCACGCTGGACTACTTGAACAAGGCTACGACGGTGGAGCAAAACGTCCGGGCGGTCCGCGCCCTCGCCGGGGCGGGAGTGGGGGTGGTCGCCGCACACATGTTCGGCATGCCCCACGACACCGTCGAAGCCATGCTGCGGAACATTGACAGCTACCTCGTGCTTCCCGTCCTCTTCGCCAACAACTCCATCCTGTCGCCCGACCCGGGGACGACCGAATTCCACCGGGCCCGACAGCGGAGTGGGCTGTTCCGCAAAGCGTTCGGCGGTGAGTCCGGGATGCGCCTGGTTCCGAATCCGGAAGAGTACGGGGTCGAGATTCCGTACGGGCTGCCATCGGTGTGCCACCACGTCAGCAAGTCCGACCTGAACCGTCTCTTGTTTCTGGCCGAGGTAGAGTTCTATCTGCGGGACTCGCAATGGAGCCTGTACGAGTCCACGATCAGCGGCCGTCCGATGGTCGGGGTCGCCGCGTACTACCAATACCTGCACAGTCAGGTGGAATCCTTCGAGGCATACATGCGCGAAGGTGATCCGCTCATCGCTCTCCGGTGGGGTGGGTTCCTGGCCGGCCTCGAGAAGACAGCGCTTCGGAGGCGCTGGCGATCGCAGGTGCGGCAGCAGCTCATGGCTGGCGACTAAAGCGATTCCCACCGCGGTGACGAAAGTTGCGAAGCCCATCTTGGACCAGAACGCACGCCCATGGTCGTCGTGAACGAGGTGGACGACCGCGGGCCGATCAAACTGTGCGCATCAGCTCTCGCCGCGGTGAGCGGGAGGCTGCTTCCGAAGCTCTGGCGCAGCGTTGCGCTCGACACCACCACCATCCACTTCGCCACGGAGCCGCTCAAGCGGCTCCGTGAAGGCGCACGGCGCAAGCGCGATGACCGACCAGGACTGTGTTGGGACATCGTCGAGGCAGGGTCGAGATGCGCTGCGCGCCGAAATCGTCACGGATGGTCCAAAGTGATCTTGATCCGATTTGATGGACACCCAGCCGAAGGATTGAGGAGAGGGACAGCCCTGTCCTGGAAACGCTGGAGAACGACGCCAGGCCGAAGTGCAACACCCTGTGAAGTCAAGAGAACCTCCGAAGCGAGGAAGCTGGTCGCGAACAAGAACGAGAGACAGACCAAGTTCTCGCCACAGAGACTTTAGGGGTTGCCTCCGGGTAAGCGTTCACCGGATCAGGCGGCGATCGCGAGCTGATTTGCAGTTGGAGGAAGGAGAGAGGGCGCTGAGAGTTGGCATCGGTGAGCGCGAAGAGCTTCCGCGAGGAAACGGAGGACATCGCGACGCTGCTGGTTGAGG
>JBGTHI010000297.1:0-1835 GCA_041746295.1 Myxococcaceae bacterium | reverse complement strand
GCGGGCCACGGCCCGCTCGATCTTCTCCCAGGCAACCGACGCGGGATGCAATCGCTGAGCGCCCAGGTGCCGACGTCGGAGCTGGCGAGCCATCCACGCAATGAGGAGCAGGGCAGCGAGGGCGAAGGCGAGGACGACGACGGGTGGGATGCGCCAAACCCAGCGCGAGCTCACTCCGGCCGTGACTCGGTCGGGATCGCCGGGACCACGGCTCCATCCGGCAGCCCACTGAGCTTGGTCCCGGAAAGAGTAGTCCAAGACGCGACTTCGCCAGAGCTCCATCATGCGCTCGTACCGCTCCGCCCACCAATCCTTCCACGCGGGGGGACTGGCGCTACGGAAGGACTCTGGGGTGGCGTCGATGGTGACGAAGCCGCGGGAAGGGCTGAACACCTGCGTCCAGGCATGGGCGTCACCGGCTCTCACCGAGTACTGACCGCCTGGGTTGCGGCTGCCGCCGTAGAAGCCCGTCGCCACCCGCGCTTCGAACCCCAGCGTTCGCAGCATCACGGTCAGCGCGGTGGCGAAGTGCTCGCAGTGGCCTTCCTTGGTAACGAACAGGAAGTCGGAGAGGGGGTCGGATGCTGGGGAGCCGGCTGTTTCCAGGCTGTAGCGGAGCTCCCGCCGAAGGTAGCGCGCCAACCGCTCGGCCACTGCGATGGGTTCTTGAGCTTGCAGACTGTCGCCAGCGAGCTTCCGCGCCAGCTCCGCGACTCGTGGGTCGAGCTGCGACGGAAGTTGGCGGCTGCGCTCCAGCTCCCGCGGCTCCATCGACGGGGAGTCGAACGCCTGCCTCCTTGAGCGACTTCTCGCTTGGAAGCGAAAGTCGCTCATTGCCTGCAGCCGAGTGACGCGCGCCTCTCGCGAGGCTCCATCCCGAAGCTCGGCCAGCGGAACCCTCCGTTCACCCTGGCTGTCGGCCGCGTAAGCCGCGCCGACCCAGACTGGGCTTTCCAGAATGGGAAGGGCCGGACTGCCCATTGCCGCCGTGACCGCCGTCTCCTGGAGCAGGTCGCGATCGTCCGGCGGCAACCATTCAAGCTCCCACGTGGGTGGCTGCGCTGTCGGCTCCCCGTACCAATCGCGGCCGTTGAACTGGTTGAAGATGTGGGCCACCCAGTAGAGCTCGAGCTGATCGACCTTGGGGTCGGGTGTGAGGCGGCTGCGGAAAACCACCCGCGGGTTGGTCTTGAGCGCGCCCCCGGCCTGAAGCCGGATCCGATCGGACAACCCCGTCTCCGCGCGGCTCCACGACCTGGGAAGCCGCTGCGCCGCGACATTCCATGAGAGGCGAGGAAAGAGCACGAACAGCGCTACCGCCCCCAGCGCGGCCAACAGCGCTCCCGCCAGGAGCCTCCGGGTAGCGGCCGACTCTTCCGCTCGGGACACCGGGCCGAGCAGGCCGTGGCCGAGGGCCAGGAACGCGAATGCACCATAGAACGCCAGGCAGACCGCGAAGAGCAGCTCGCCCGAAAGCGCCGCCCCGCCTGCCACCAGCAGCAGGCCGATAAGGTGGATCTGACCGGTGGTGGTACCGGTGGCGGGTGGGCAAAGAAGCCTCTGAACGAGCAGGAGGCCCGCGAAGGCACAGGCGGAGACGACCAGGTCACCCTCGCCGAAAAAGACCGGAACGTAGAGGGCTCCTCCGGCGAGCAGGACCCCCAACAAGGAGGCTCGAGGTGCGGCGGCCAGCGGTCTGCGGCCCCACAGGGCGAGCCCGGCGCCCAGTCCAAAGAGAAGACAGACCCACACCGGGAGCTCACGCGAGACGGCGACCGACGCGGCGGCGGCGGCGGCAGCGGCGTCGCGATAGCGCAGCGCGAGGGTGGAGGGGG
>JBGTHI010000296.1:0-3226 GCA_041746295.1 Myxococcaceae bacterium | reverse complement strand
GTGGCGGCGGTGTCCCGGCTCCTGCTCAAGGAGCGGACCGGACCCGGCATCTGGCTGGCGGTCCTCTCCGGCTTTTGCGGCGTGCTCCTGGTCCAGCGACCGCACCTGGATCAGGGACAGCTGGCGATCTCGGTCGCGCTGCTGGGCGGCTTCTTCAATGCGATGGCGATGGTGGGGCTGCGGCGGGTGAGGCACCTTGATTCCCGAACCGTCATCCTCCACATGTCCGCCGTCGGCTTCCTCGCCACCCTGGTGGCGCTCGCCCTCGACGGCGCATCTTGGCCGGCGGAGCTGCTGACGGAACAGTCCAACCTCTGGCCTTCGTTTGGGCTGGGGTTGACCGCCACCGTGGCGCAGCTCACGCTCACCCGCGCCTACCCCTTGGGAAGGGCAGCGCGGGTGGCGGTGCTGGGGCTTCTGCAGATCGCCTTCGCGGCGGTCTTTGATGCGGTCTTCTGGCACCGTCGCTTCGATCTGGAGTCGGTGCTCGGTATGGCGCTGATCGTCGGGCCTTCCGCCTGGCTGATTCTGGTCGGTCGCCGGGCCGCGGTGCCGGTCGATTCCGTGCCGGCGACCTGACGGGAGATTGCAACGGCGGTTCGGCGTTGGGATGGTGGGGAAGACCGGCTCTTTGAGGCACGCTGTAACCGCGAATCGTATCAAGCGAAATACGGTCCCAGCTAGGGTAGTGGGGTTAGTTTGAAGTTTCGGCGTCCAGCGGGCTGATGATCTCCTCCGCCTCAGACCTTTGCGCGAGGGGCGAACTTCCGCACCTGCGGGTCAGTAACACCATACGAGTCGAGCAGCGGGCACTGGCACGCTATCTTGCTTCGCACCGTGGCCCGCAATGGCGATCGGATTCATAGCCCGACCGCCCACTGGTTGACCGCGAGCTTCGGCCAGCCAGCCTAGCTGGTAACCTTGAGGCGGCTAACAGAGTCCGTCTCAGGGCGTAAGAGATGAGCGGTTAGCTTCGTGAGAAGCATAAGGTAGCCGCAGTCTGAGAGTCGCGATATCTGCTTGCGACTGCCATTCAGAACTGAAGCCCTAAATGCCTCGGCACTGTAGGACTGGACCAATCCCAAGTCCAGGACCATGTCACCGCGGTTGGGTACACCTGGCAGAAAAAAGAGAGATGTGAACTCGTTTGCCCGCAGCGGCTGGTGCATGGACGTCGGAAAGCCGTCTAATGGCAACACCGCTGCGATGAGGACGTGCTCGAACTCACCGCTTTGGTCGCCATCGCATGTGTTCGAAAGGAATAATCCGAGCTCTTTCGAGCGGACCAGTACTCCGGATGAATCGAAGAGGGAGAAGTCGACGTCCTCCAAGATGTCTCCCTGGAGGGGAGGGGCATCTTTAGTGAAGCCATAGAGCCACGAGCCATCTGGCTTGAGAGTGCGGATTTTGGCAATGAGCTTTTGAGCCGTCTTAGGATCGACGGCAGGGAATATTTGACCCGCGAATTCTGCGAAGCCCTCCAGCATTCCTGTCAAGCGGGCTTAAAGCGGGACGCAATCATCGAACGGTAGCCCTGACGCTCCTCGGCGGTCATTGCTCTGGTCGGAGGCAGCACGATTCGAGCGAGATCCCGCAGATTCAGGGGAGCTTCGAGGGAACCTGCGTGCTCGTAGCCAAGCAACTCGCCATGCTTCAGCGCGTGAAGTCGGGGAGTACCTTCTGATGCTCGAATGGCTCGTGCATGCAAACGAGTCAGGCTGTGCATCGAAGGGGCCGCAAACAGCGCGGTCACGGCCACGAAGGTCACGGTAGCCGCCCGGAAGCTCGTTCGGACGATTTTTTGAGGTTCCTCACCTCTGGGAAACCGTTCTGCTTCGACTGGAACGAGCTCTATCTCGGGTTGAAAGAATTCTCGGTTCTCTACGAACATTAGAGCGCCTCCGGATGCTGAAAGAACGGTTCCAACATCTGAACCAATGGAGCCGACTCTTCGAGTAGGCGATAGAGTTCGTCGGACGTCGTAAGAACGGCCACAACGGGCTTTAGTCTGAGCTTGTGGATCTCTCCTGTCTGGTTGAAGGCGGCAACGTCCTTCGGGGAGAGATGAAAGAACTCGAAGTATGCCTCGCTGCCCACCCTAGCGATCGTTTCGAAGTTTGCCCAAACAGAATGCTCCTTATTGGCGGGAAGACCTCGCCCCAGTCGATCGCCGGACAGGTCTGGTAGGTGCGAACGTGATTGTGCTCGAACCCGCATCGCAGCGTGTAGCTCCCGGGAGTTGGTCCATAGATGTTTCGTAAAAGCCTCGATCGAGTACCTGACCTCAAGCCTGCTGTGAAGGCGTCCTGGCTCCGAGCCTTCTTTAGCAAAGAACAGAGAAACCGCGCTCCGTCGTACCTCGGGCCACGCGACGTCCGCCACGTAGACGTCCGAAGGCGCACCAGCACCAGCCGTATTAACGGTCAGAGTCCGCTCCCCGGGGGCTTCGCTGACCAGCGAAAAGACAGCCGGCGAATGCTTGGCGAGCCCTGAGCTCTTCTTCTGCATGGGGCCTCCTCATAGCTTAAAGCCAACGAAAGTCGCACCAAAGTCACGGCCAATGGTCCTTACGGAAATTGCTGACCGTGAGTGAGATAGTTCTAATATGCTGAAATTGCTGTTGAGTCTTGGGGCGAGCTTGACCCACTGCTTCGCGTCCTTGGCCCGGAGCCCGGAACGTGGTGTCAGACATCTTGTACCTGGCGCTAGGATCACCGACGGTTGATGGTTCCGCATCTAGCCGCGTATTTCGCTGCAGAATGCAGGAACATCGCGATCAACAGTGTGATCGAGAGCAGAGACGCTCCGAAGTCGGAATCCAGGTTCTCCAGCTCGGAGAGGGTGAGCGAAATCATCCGCGAGGCGGCTGCATGATCAGGCCAGGCCGAGCGCGATGAGCAGGTGGCCGTGCAGCCCGGTACAGCTGCCCACCACGCTCCAGCGCTCGTCCTTCCCATCATTGAGCTGGAAGAACGAGGCGCGACCTCCCGCTTCCTCCAGCAGCAGCTCGAACGGCGCCACGTCCCACCACTTTACCCCCACCTCGATCCATGCGTGGGCGCCGAGCAGCAGCTCACCGAAGGCGGCCACGTCGCCGTGCGCTCGCGCCTTCTTGGCGGTTCCGGCCAGTGACGCGATCGCGGGGAAGGCGGCCTTGTCCCAAGGCGCACGGGCCATGAGGTTCAGCTCGCCCAGCGAGAGAGTCGCTTCGCTCCAGCGGCTCTCG
>JBGTHI010000295.1:0-3463 GCA_041746295.1 Myxococcaceae bacterium | reverse complement strand
GCTCGCGGCATTCGGCACCACCATCGCGGGCAACGACTACTCACCGATGATGGTCATCTCCTACAACGGCGCGACCGGCGAGCCGCGCTGGACCCAGACCTTCGATCAGCCGCAGCCAACGGTGAATGGCGTGCAAGGAGAGGCGATCGCGGTCGACGAGCTCGGGCAGCCCTACGTGACCGGCATCCTGGTGGGTCAGGGGAGGGTCGGCACCCAGAGCTACAGCGTTCCGGGCGATGCCTTTGGAAACCGAATCGCCCCGTTCCTGGCAGCCTTCAACGAGAACGGATCCTTCCGGTGGATGCGGCGCCTGGCTGACTTCGGTGCCGGCTTCAGCATCAGCACGCGCGAGGGCCACCTGGCAGCGGGGGTGATCGCGGCCTTGACCAACCGCGATCGCTACACCGGCCACGTTGTCTCGTTCGACCTGTCGGGAAATCTCCGCTGGGCCCGCGAGGCGGGCGCCAGCCCGGGCGCGATCGTCAGCGGACCATTCGCGGTCGAGCTGGGACCATTCAAGGAGATCACCGCGTTGGCCTATATCTACGACACCTCCTTCATCTTCAGCCAATGGGACCGGGTGTCCGGGGCACTTCTGGCGGACCGGTGGATGAAATCGATCAACACCTTGACCAGCCTGGCGGTGGATCCGAACGATGGCTCCAGCAGCTCGGTGGGGACCTTCAGCGGAACGGTCAACTACGGCACCGGATCGATGACCGCCCACGACAACCAAGACGGCCTGGTCCTTACCCTCAACCGCTAGCCCGGATAGTTCACAGCGTGAGTACTGCGGCGGCAGTCTGTCGGCCTGCGGACGGCGTGTTCGCTCTTTCCTCGTGCGGCGTGCATCAGCATGCCTCCTCGGTCATCTCTGCGCTTGCCGCCCTCGGCTCCGACATCCTGCACCTCGTTCCGCTCACGCTGTGAACTATCCGGGCTAGCGGCGAGGCAGATCAAAGAACTGCAGATCCGTTTCCACATCCTTCCGCTTGGTGAGCGGGGTCGGAAAGGTGGTGAGAAAGATCTCCAGCGTCGGCGAGGCGACGGCGGAAATGAGGTGGCCGCCGAAGGCGTGGCCGTTCTTATCTCCCAGCACCAGATGTCCATGGATTACCGGGTTCCGCGGGCCGTCGATCCCGATGTCGCCGATCAGCGACAGCACCTCCACCTGTCCGGAGGTGTGCATCGAGCGGTACTGCTTGCGCTTGAGATCGAACCACCCGAACTGGGCCTCCTTCACCGCTCCCAAGCCGGAGAAGCGCGCCGCGATCACCCCCTCGCGCCGCGCGAACTCGAACAGTGCGGTCAGCGCCTCGTCTTCCCGCGCCAGCACCAGCGCATAGTCCTTGGAGCCGTCCGGGCGGGTCGACAGGAGCACGTAGCGCATCTTCTCGGCTTGGCCGGAAGGCCTCGCCTCGAGGGGAGACACCATCCGGTAGCGCTTCGGCCCACAACCCAGGAAGGAGAAGGCGACTAGGGCAATCACGAGGCTTCGCATGCCGGCGAAAATGGCCTCAGGTCTGCGGCCCTGTCCACGACAAGCTGAGCGCCGGTCGCCGAGTCACCCCCCGGTGGTGAGCGTGTCCGCGCTCTTCCAGACGGGGGTGGCGTTCTAGCCACGTCCACCGAAGTCCGCGTCTAGAGCGACTTGAAACGCCAAGGCGACAGCCGAGATGGCGTCCAGTGAACCTTTGGGCTCCGCGCCTCGAAATCGCATGGACCCGAACCACCGGATGGCGGCCTAACGGGGCCGGGCAGTACCTACCGGGGGTTGTGATGGCTTCGAAGCGATCGATGTGGAAGCTGCTGGGCGCCAGTCTCGCGGTGGCGGGCACGCCGATGGCGATGGATGGCGGAGAACCGGCGCCGATGGTGGTGGTCAAGTCGAGCACCCTCAAGTGGCAGGACGGCCCGCCGGTCCTGCCCAAGGGAATTAAGATCAGTCCGCTGTTTGGCGACCCGGGCAAACCCGGCCTCTTCATCTTGCGAGCAAAGTTGCCCGCCAACACCCGGATCCCGCCGCACTGGCACCCCACGGCGGAGAACGTCTCTATTCTCTCCGGCACCCTCTTCCTCGGTCATGGCGACAAGCTGGACACCTCCGGCGGTGAAGAGCTGACGCCCGGAAGCTTCTTCAGCATGCCGGCATCGATGCACCACTACGTCTACACCAAGAAGGAGACGGTGCTGGAGATCACCGCGATGGGGCCCTTCATGATCACTTACATCAATCCGGCGGACGATCCGAGCAAGGCTGCCGGCGCGAAGTGACACACAGAACAGATCGGACGGCGGCCGCGCATTTGTGACACAGATGGCTCATGAGCCCCGAGACCGAACTTCGTCAAAGACTGGAGCTTGCGTCCAGCAAGGTGGATCAGGGCCAGGATGACGAAGCCCTGGAAGAGCTGGCCTGGCTTTGGGAGCACTCCCTGGAGGTCTCCGAAGCATGGGTCGGAGTTCGGTCCTCCTATCTCATGCAGGCGGTCAGGCCGCTCATCGAGCGCTCCGAGGCAGCACGGGAGCGTTTCGCCCGATTTCGGGACCGGGCGGGCAGCAACATGGAGGACAGGTCGCACTTCGGCGACTGGGTAACCCTGAACTGCCTCCTTGGACAGGAGCAGCGAGTGTTGCAGTGGTTGGCTACGGCCACTGAGACAGAAGCTCTCGCGGTCGGCGTGCACCGGAACCACCAGGTTCTGGAGTTGCTCGAGCACCATTCGGAGTGGGCGACCCTGGGACGTCTGCTCAGGGATCCCGCCGAGCTTCTCAAGGACGAGTATGGGCAGGTGACGGCGACTCTTTCCCAGATGCCGACCTGGATCACCCCCGAGCAGGCGGACGAGACGCGCACGGCGCTGGAAGCCATCCTGCGCAAGCGCGCGGCCGCGTTCTACCACTCCATGACCGCCGCGAACCGTCTCCTCGATGCCCAGGTGCTCTTCGACGAGGCAATGCGGCTGGATCCGTCGGCCGAGATGCGCAGCGGGCTTGAACAAGTGCGGGGGCGGCGCGCTCGGTAGTACCCGGTCTTCGCCGGCCGCTGCCTGGCCCAGTCGCGCTACGCCGAGCACACCATCTACAATCGGGATGGGCAGGTGTGCGCGAGATACCGCTACGGCCACGAGCCCGAGCGGCCCGGAGAGCCGCTACACTGACGCGGAGCGCTTCGCGCGAGCCTACTTCGCGGTGATCGCCTTCCTCTGATCGACGCACTGACGGATCAGCTCGTCGAGGGTCATGCTGCCGGCTCCGGCAATCTCCACCTTGCGCTCCTTCAGCTCGGGATTTTTGTGCGCGAGCAGCCGGCCCGAGGCGATGCATTCGATCAGTTGATCGTTGGCCTCGCTCTTCTTCCCCTTGGCCAGTAGCCCCCGGGCGTTCTCAAAAGAGACCTTGGGACCGTCCTCCAGGGCGATCAACCCCTTCACCTGTCCCAGAGAGGTCTCCACCGCTTTCA
>JBGTHI010000294.1:0-3467 GCA_041746295.1 Myxococcaceae bacterium | reverse complement strand
AGGAGCGGGGGAGGTTGCCGGAGGGCCTGAATGGGGGAGGGGGTTGGTGCCCTGGATGACCCCTGGGCAGCAGCTGCAGGGTGCCACGGCGTTCTTTGATCGAACGAACACAATAGCTGTGCCTATTCGCTCAAAGAACGCTCAAGGCCCCGTGCAGGATGTACAATCCCCATCGGCCTGTACAGGATCGCGGTTTCCTCTTGGCAATTGAGAGATTTATTCATCGAACCTCCAGCACTTTCAGCTGCCCGATCAGGGGAGTGATTTCGGCGCTTCCCTCCTCGCCCAGGCCGAAGTGGGTGGCGTCCGCCACCGGTTGGCCAAACGTCGGGTCGAGCTGGGTCCACTCGCCCACCCAGGCCTCCACCCATTCGTGCCAGTAGAGCGCGGGGATCCGGTCCTCGTTGATCAGGTAGACCAACCCGTCGATCCGCTTGGCCGGAATGCCGAGCGCGCGCAGCAAGGCCACGGTGAGCAGGGAGTGCTCGGTGCAGTCGCCCTTCATCTGATGCAGCACTTCGCTGGCCCGGTCGGCCGAGGTGCCGTAGCTCTTGCGGAGGTTGGTGCCGACCCATGCGGAGGCCTTCTTCGCCAAGGTGTAGGCGTCCTTCTCGGTGCCCGCGATCTTACGCGCCAGCGCCTTGATCTCGGCGCGGTCCGACTCCACCACGATCGTCGACTTCAGATTGGCGCCTCCCTCCGGATCCTTGAGCGGAATGCGAGCTCCGGTCGCGGTGGGGGGAGTGGCGGTGAGGGTGACCTCCACCTTGCCCTCGGTGGTGGGCCGATACTTCTGGCGGGGCGTCTCCTTCTGGAAGGATTCGGGAAGGCCGGTCACCACCCATTTCACCTGGCCCGGTACAGTGTGGACCGAATCGGGCAGCGCCTTGGGGATCACCACCCGGGTGAGGCCGAACACCTCCACCTGGTCCAGCCGGGTAGCGACTGACGGCGATTCGGCGCGCGCCTTCATCATCTCCCCGAAGCTGAGCTCCACCACCTCGCCGGCGTCGCCGATATAGGCCTTGATCGGCACCTTCTCCTTGTCGGAGATCGTCGTGGTGCTGCGCAGCAGCAGGGGGACGCCCCGAAGCGTCTGCGTCTCGGCAGGGCCGACGGTGGTGGTTACCCGGTAGGTGGCCAGCTCCTGCGCGTCGATCACCTGGCCCTCCACGGTCGCCTTTCGCAGCAACGCCACCCTTGGGGCGTCGGCGTCCTCCACCTTTTCCCGGGCGGGGGGCAGGTGGAGCGTGCGGGCCGGTTGACCCGGGCGCTGGACCCGCACGTCGACACCTCCGGCCGAAGCGGTGGCGGTGAGCGTCTGGTCTCCGCCGTCGCCCTTCTGCTCGACAGTAAAGGAGAGGAGCCGGCCGTCCGGCTTGGCCTCGTAGACGCGCACCTCCTTATGGTGCCGCTCGGAGACTCCGGAGCCGACGTTGGCCTTGAAGTGCAGCTCGCTCGTCGCGCGGGCGGTGCGCGGCTTCCCGGCGACTGCCGGCTCCAGCGCCAGGTCGGTGAAGAGGTAGCCCACCTTCTTGGACAGCAGATAGACGCCGAAGTACTCGCCGCCCGCGGGACGCGCGACCTTGAACGCATCCGAGAGGGGTGGCTCGGAAGGCTGTGCCGCGAGCGCGCCAGTGGCCAGGAGCGTGAGAAGAAGTAGGGGAGAGCCGCGTCTCATTTGAGCCTCATCGCTTCATCTGCGCTTCTTCAAGAGCTTCACCGGAGTCGCTTGGCGAGGATCACCAGGTCGTCGCCCGGTTTGTAGAAGTCCCGGAACCGCGCCTCCTCTTCGTAGCGCATCGCCTGATAGAAACCGCGGGTGGGGCCGTAGGCTTCCTGGGCCGAGGTTTCCACCCGGACGATCCGGCCGCCTCGCCCGCGCAGCTCCTTCTCCATCGCGCCGACGAGCCCCGCGCCTACACCCTGGCCGCGCGAGAGAGGATCGCTGGCAATCCAGTAGAGATCATAGGTGCTCTCGGTCATCGGCGTGGGGCCGAAACAGATGTAGCCCAGCAGCTTGCCGTCGGGCGCCGGAGCCTGGGCCACGCGCACGGCGTAGTCGGCCGCGCCCGAGCCCAGCGACAGCTCCAACAGCTCAACCGCGCAGGCGACTTCCGGTGGTGTGAAGGTCTCCACTCGCCGCAGCAGCTCGGCTAAGGGATTGATGTCCCGGGGCTCGATGGGGCGTATGTCCATTGGGTGCGGTACGCGAGCTCCGCTGGGCTCGCAGGCTACGACTGCAAGCCATCTCTACCAGGTCTTGAGCCAGCTCGCCGTAACTGATTCCCGCCGCCGTCGCCGACCGTGCGAATCCGGCCTCCGGGTGCAGGTCGCAGTTGGGATTGACGTCGATCACGTAGGGCACGCCGTCTGTGCTGACCCGAAGGTCGATCCGGCCGTAGTCGCGGCAGCCCAAGGCGTCGAAAGCGGCCAGCGCCGTCTTTACCACCCGGGCCTCCGTCACCCGGTCCAGATTGCAGAGGCCAGAGGGGCTGTCTACGTACTCCTCCGAGTCCACGTCCCACTTAGCCCGGTAGGTGACCACCTTGGGCCGGTCCTCGAAGTAGGCTCCAAAGTGAATCTCGCTGAGCGGCAGGGTGCGGCGCGGCTTGCTGCCCCCCGGGTTCCCCAAGATGGGGACGTAGATCTCCCGGCCGACAATGAACTGCTCCACCAGCGCCGGCTGGTGGAAGGTCCGCAAGACCTCGGAGACCACCTTTCCCAGTGCCGCCCGGTCCAGCACCACCGACTCCTGGGTGATGCCCACCGAAGCGTCCTCGCGCACCGGCTTGACGATCAGCGGAAAAGGGAGGTCCACCTCAACGAGCTCGTTCATCGAGCTGACCAGCCGGAACTCCGGGGTGCGGACCTTGCGGGCCTGCAGAAGCTCCTTGGCCTTGTCCTTATAGAGCGCCAACCCCAGCGCGAGCGCGGGGGAGCCGGTGTAGGGGATGCCGGCCACCTCCAGCAGACAGGGGATGGCCATCTCCCCCCGGCTGTCCGCCGCGAGCGACTCGCAGAGGTTGACCGCCAGGTCCGGCTGCAGCGCCTGGAGACGGGCCATGTCGCCGAAGAGATCCTGCCCCAGGGCGAAAGGGCGGGCATCCAACCCTTGCTCTCGGAGGGCATGGGCCAGACGGCCCGAGACTTGAACAACGTCCTTCCGCGCCTCCCGCCCCGGGTCAAACTCCAGAACGTCGTGGTCGCTGTTGTGGAGCAGGACGATGCGCATGCGCAGTGAATCACACGGTAACACGTTCCCCAGAGTGATACGAGAAAGCGATGCGCGTTCGCGATCCGATCCACGGGACCATCGTCGTCAGTGACGAAGAGAAGGTGGTGATCGACAGCCGCTTCTACCAGCGGCTGCGCCACGTCCGGCAGCTGGGGTTTGGCGAGCTGGCCTTCCCGGGCGCCACCCACACGCGGCATGCCCACAGCCTGGGGGCGATGCACGTCGCCTC
>JBGTHI010000293.1:0-7682 GCA_041746295.1 Myxococcaceae bacterium | reverse complement strand
CGGCGGGAACGCGGTGGATGCAGCCGTCGCCGCCGCCTTCATCCTGGCGGTAGTCGGGCCCTACCATTCGAGCATCGGCGGGGGCGGCTTCGCTCTGATCCATGATGCCAAGGTCCCCCGCACCCGGGTCCTGGACTTCCGCGAGACCGCTCCCGCCAAGACCACGCGCGAGATGTTCGTGCGCGACGGCCGGGCGGTCCCGGAGCTGTCGCGCGATGGCGGCCTTTCTGTGGCTGTACCCGGCGCCGTGGCCGGCTATCTGGAGCTGCTCAAAGCGCAAGGGACACTGCCTCCGACCACCGTGCTGGCCCCAGCGATAGCCGCGGCCAAGAACGGGTTCTGGGTCACGCCCAAGTACCAATCTCTGGCCCGAATGCGATTGGATTGCCTGGCGCGCAACGCGGACACCGCACGGCTCTTCTTGCGGCCCGGGCCGGACGGTTCTCCCCAGGTACCGGAGGTGGGAACGGTGCTCAAGCAGCCGGAGCTGGCAGGGACCCTCTCCGCGATCGCGCGGGGAGGCTCCGATCGGTTCTACAAAGGGGCGGTCGCGCAGGGGATGGTCAAGGCGGTGGCGACGGCGGGGGGCGTGCTCTCGCTGGACGACCTCCAGGCGTTCAAGGTCCGCTGGCGGGAGCCACTGGAGGGACAGTTCCGAGGCTACCGCGTTCTATCGATGCCACCGCCCTCGGCCGGGGGGATCGCGCTGCTTCAAGTATTGGGGGTGATGGAGGCGGCGGGGCTTCCCTCCGCGTTCCACAGCCCCGACTCGCTACATCGATTCGCCGAGGCGCTGCGCCGCTCCTATGTGGACCGGGTGAAGTTCCTGGGTGACCCCGCCCATATGCAGGGACCGCGCGACACGCTGGGACAGCCCGCGGTGATCCAGGAGCTGGTCTCTCGCGAGCACATCCAGGAGCTCAGCCGGGGCATCGACCCCACGCGCGCGACTTCCTCCCAATCGCTGCTCCGGGTCGAGGGCGGCAGCGCGGCCGATCCTCATCCGCAGAGCACCGAGGGCAAGAACACCACGCATGTCTCGGTGATCGACGCCAAGGGGAACGCGGTCTCCCTGACCACCACCGTCAACTACGCCTTCGGAGCCTGTGTGGTGGCGCCGGGAACCGGCGTCCTTCTCAACGACGAGATGGACGACTTCGCGGCACAACCGATGACCCCCAATGCCTACGGTCTGGTGACCGGTGAGGCCAATTCGGTGGCACCCGGCAAGATCCCGCTTTCCTCCATGAGCCCGACCCTGGTCTTCCAGAAGGACAAACCGACCGAGGTGATGCTCGCGGTGGGATCACCCGGCGGACCGACCATCCCTACGACGGTGATGCAGGTGATCCTGAACGTCATCGACGGAGGGATGGACGTGGCGCGCGCGGTGGGACAGGGCCGCATTCATCACCAATACCAACCCGATGCGATCTGGGTAGACCGGTACGGAGCGGAGACCGCGACCCTGGAGGCGCTCAAAGCCAAGGGGCACACCTTCCAGCGCCTCGACGGATGGGGGGACGCCGAGGCGGTGATGGTCGACCCGGTCACGTCACTGCGAACGGCGGCCTCCGACCCCCGCAACGAAGGCGTTGCCCTCGGGCAGGACTGATGCGGGAGACGCCGCCCGCCCTATTCGATCTCCAGCTCTACCCGGAAGGGGTGAGCGATCAGGATCTCGAGTCGATGCGGTTCTTCGGCGTGGAGGCAGCGCTCGCCACCGTCCACTACGCACTGCCGGAGGTCACTCCCAAGAAGTTGATCGGGCAGTTCGATCGGTTGATCTCGGTTCAGCTTCCAAGGATGGAGCGCGCCGGCATTCGGGCTTACGCCGCGCTGGGGTTGGATCCGCGCAGCCTTCCCAGGCGGGGGCTGGAGGAGGTGCTGCAGTCGCTACCGCACTACATCAAGGGCGGACGGGTGGTGGCCCTACTCGCCGGTCTTCACCATGGAGGTGGCGCGGAAGAAGAGGCGCTGCAGGGCCAGCTCGCGCTGGCGAGGAGGCTGAAGCTGCCGTTGCTCCTGCACACTCCGCAGCATCACAAGGCGCCGATCACCCGCCGCCTTCTCTCGATCCTGCGCGGCTCCGGCATCCCGCCCCAACGGGCACTGATTAACCACGCCGATGGAAAAACGCTCAGACCGGTCCGCGAGTGTGGCCACTACGCGGGACTCACCCTGCACCCCGACGCGCTCAGCGGTGAACGGGCTGTGGCGTGGGTGCGACGCTTGGGGAGCGAGGGACTGATCTTCAACAGCGAGTTGGGTAGCGGAGCGGGAGATCTCACCGCCCTAGCGCGTGCGGTCAACCTCCTCAAGAAGGCCGGCCTCTCGGAGCGAATCAGCGCACGCGTCCGATGGAAGAACGCGCGCGAGTTCCTCAGGCTGAGCGACTAGCTGCTAGAGACAGGCGAGCTGAGGCGCCACGGCGATCGGATCGCCGCTCGACTTCTCCAGGCTGCCGATCGCCGGGTCGAGGTCGATCAGCTGACCGCCCTCCTCTTCGAGCCGGAGCCGCGCCTGCCAGGCTTCATCGAGCTCGACCGCTACCAGGATCGACAGCGTCTGGAAGTCGGTACCGTCCGCCGCCGAGACCGGCATCTGCTGAAAGCGGGCCCACCGGCCGTTTTCCATCTTCACCAGGTCGCCGTCATTCGCCATTGCGTGTCCTCCAAGCTCCTACGAGCCGCGGTACGGTATGTCTTTCCCGAGCTTTCGTCACCTCCCTGTCAACAGGCTTGTTAATCTCAAGAACAACAAGTGATTACGAGTGGATATCCAGAAATCCCCAGGGCTGTGGCGCTTGAATGACCGAGTAAATTTTCAAGCTGTAAACGTCGTGGCCGCTGGCAACACTGGGTTTGATTCTCTAGATTGCAATAGATGCCGCGCTTCTCATTTCTCCGTCCTCAGAAGACAGACACCCAGGTCGTGCGCGCCGCTCAGGATCACGCTGAACGGATTCTGGCCGACGCCTTCCGGGTGCTGGGTCGGCTATGCGGCCAGATCGCCGATCTGGTGGAGGCGGAGCGGCTCTCCCGTCGGGGCTACGAGCGACCCGGCAAGTTCCTCAAACGGCTCGACCGCGATCCCCCGCCGCCGTCGAACGGATAACAGCAGCCCTTCCCATTCCGGCGATCCGGCACCATCCTCGTTCGAATGGTGCCAACTGTTGGGGTGATTTGACGATGTCTTCTATTCTCGTCGTCGATGACGATGCCAGTCACCGGACTTTGATCTGCGACATCCTTCAGGAGATGGGCTACAGCTCCGAAGAGGCGGCCAACGGGCGCGAAGCTTTAGACATCCTCGAGAAGCGCACCCCGCAGGCGGTGCTGCTCGATCTGAGAATGCCGGTGATGGATGGTTGGGCGCTGCTCGACGCGCTGAAGAACCTCCCCAGTGCACGCGGGCTGCCGATCATCATCATCTCGGGCTACGGCTTCGAGTGGGAGGCGGAGCTGGTGGGGGCCAGCGGCTACGTCTCGAAGCCGGTCGACCTGGACAAGGTGCGCGACACGGTCCAGAAGCTGGCCGGCCCCCCCGCGATGGCGACTGTCCACTGAATAGAGCACTCGTATGATCATTCCGTTCGAGCGACGGCAGGCGGCGCGCCGGGCTCTGGCGCTCCCGCACGAGGCGCTGCTCGCGGAATGCGAGGTGGAGGTCTTCGTCGCTGGAGGTCCCGGCGGGCAGCACCGCAACAAGACCGCCTCCGGCGTTCGGCTAACCCATCCTCCGACCGAGCTGTCGGTCACCGCCACCGAGCGGCGCAGTCAGGGTCAGAACCGGAGGGTCGCGCTCGAGCGCCTCCGGGAAGGGTTGGCGCAACTCTCCTTCGTGCCCAAGGCGCGCCACAAGACTCGACCCACTCGCGGTTCGAAGGAGCGGCGCTTGAAGGAAAAGCGAGTCGCGAGCGAGCGGAAAGCGAACCGCTCCCGCCCGCCGAAGCAGCCAGAGTCAGATTGAGAACGCCTCGATCGTAACGAGTGTGCCTGGAGGGTGCGTTTTTGACGCTTCTCGGACACTCGATCGAGATTTCAGGTGAGGTCGAACAAATTCATGGGCCGACGAGCTGCGCTTGGGACGGCGGTTTTCCCCAACCGCTTCTTACCCCTTCAGCAGCTGGCGCAGCACGTAGGTGAGGATTCCTCCGTGCCGGTAGTAGTCGAGCTCGTTCGGAGTATCGATCCGGCAGATCGCGCTGAACTTCTTTTCCACGCCATCAAGTCTTGCGGCGACGGTAAGCCTCTTGCCCGGCGACAGATCCTTCGAGATCCCCTCGATCGCCAGCGTCTCCTTACCGGTCAGCCCCAGGGTGGTCACATCCTGACCCGCCTCGAACTGGAGCGGCAACACCCCCATCCCCACCAAATTCGACCGATGGATCCGCTCGAAGCTCTTGGCGATCACCGCCTTCACCCCGAGGAGCAGGGTCCCCTTGGCCGCCCAGTCGCGCGAGGAGCCGGTTCCGTACTCCGCGCCGGCCAGGATCACCAAGGGGGTGCGCTCCGCGGCGTAGAGCATCGCCGCGTCGTAGATCGACATCCGCTCGTTGGTGGGCAGGTGCAGCGTCACGCCGCCCTCCACACCCGGGATCAGCAGATTGCGAAGCCGGATATTGGCGAACGTGCCTCGGACCATCACCTCGTGATTGCCACGGCGGGCACCATACGAGTTGAAGTCCTTGGTCTCCACTCCCTGCTCCACCAGGTACTTCGCGGCCGGGCTGGTCTTCGAGATGTTGCCCGCGGGCGAGATGTGGTCAGTGGTGACCGAGTCGCCGAGCAGGGCCAGAACACGCGCGCTGGAGAGGTCTTTCAGCGGCGCCGGCTCGGCGGGGATGTCGTCGAAGAAGGGCGGACGGCGGACGTAGGTCGACTTCGGGCCCCACCCGAAGATCTGTCCCTGGGTGGTCTTGAGCGCCTGCCAGTGTTTGTCGCCGTCCAGCACCGATCGGTAACGGTTGCTGAACTGCTCCGCCTTGACCGAGGTACGGACCGCCTCGCGGACCTCGTCGTCGGCCGGCCAGACATCCTTGAGATAGATCGGCTTGCCCTGGCGGTTTTTGCCCAGCGGCTCGCGATTGAGATCCAGATCCATCTGCCCGGCCAGCGCATAGGCCACCACCAGCGGCGGGGAGGCCAGGTAGTTCATCCGGACTTGAGGATTGATGCGCCCTTCAAAGTTGCGGTTGCCGGAGAGCACGGCGCAGACCGACAGATCCCCTTCGGTGACCGCCTGGCTGACAGCCTCGGGCAGCGGGCCGGAGTTTCCGATGCAGGTCGTGCAGCCGTAGCCCACGATCTGGAAACCGAGCGCTTCCAGGTAGGGCATCAGCTTGGCCTCGGCCAGGTAGTCGGCAACCACCTGCGAGCCCGGAGCAAGCGAGGTCTTCACCCATGGCTTGACCGTGAGTCCCTGCTCCACCGCCTTCTTCGCCACCAGGCCCGCGGCCAGCAGCACCGCCGGGTTGGAGGTGTTGGTGCAGGAGGTGATCGCAGCCACCGCAACCGCACCGTGGTGCAGCCGGTAGCTGACCGCCCCGTCGTTCACCGAGACCGAGCGGTGGAGGGACGACATCGACGGATCCGGCGCCGACGGCGTCTCGGTGCTCGAAACGGTGCCGCCCTCGGCGATCCATTGGGCAAGGCGCTCCTTGGGAACGCCGGCACAGTCGATCATCGTGGAGAGGCTTTCGCGGAACGCGCTCTTGGCGCTTCGCAGCGGGATCCGGTCTTGAGGACGCTTGGGACCAGAGATGCAAGGTTCCACCTTGGAGAGATCCAGCTCCAGCATGCTGGAGAAAGTCGGCTCATGCGTTCCTTGGAGCTCAGGGGTGTGGAAGAGCCCCTGCTGCCTGCTGTAGCTCTCCACCAGCGCGGCCTGCTGCGGCGAGCGGCCGGTGAAGACCAGATACTTCACTGTCTCCGCATCCACCGGGAAGAAGCCGATGGTCGCGCCATACTCGGGCGCCATGTTGGCGATGGTCGCGCGGTCCGGCACGGACAGCGCGGAGACGCCCGGTCCATAGAACTCGACGAACTTGTTCACCACGCCGTGCTTGCGAAGCATCTGAGTGACGGTCAGCACCAGATCGGTGGCGGTGGCGCCCGCCGGTAGCATCCCGCTCAAGCGGAAACCGATGACTTGTGGGATCAGCATGGTGATCGGCTGGCCGAGGAGCGCCGCCTCCGCCTCGATCCCGCCCACACCCCAACCGACCACGCCGAGACCGTTGACCATGGTGGTATGCGAGTCGGTTCCCACCAGGGTGTCCGGGTAGAGCTGCTTGGCCGCTCCGGAGCCGTGCGCGAACGCCACCTGGGCCAGGTACTCCAGATTGACCTGGTGACAGATGCCGGTACCCGGAGGAACCACCCGGAAGCTCTTGAACGCCTGCTGGCCCCAGCGCAGGAACGAGTACCGCTCCTCGTTGCGCTCGAACTCCAGCTCCACATTGGCCTCAAAGGCCCCGGCCGAGCCGAAGTGGTCCACCTGCACCGAGTGATCGATCACCAGATCGGCGGGGTGGAGGGGATTGATCCGGTTGGGATCGCCGCCCATTCGCGCGAACGCCTCCCGCATCGCGGCCATGTCGGCGACGGCGGGTACGCCGGTGAAGTCCTGGAGGAGCACGCGGGCCGGATGGAAGGAGATCTCGACCGAGGGCGGCGCCTTGGCGTCCCAGTCGAGCAACGCCTCCACGTGCTCCCGCTTCACCACCCGGCCATCCTCGTGGCGGAGCAGGTTCTCGAGCAAGATCTTGAGGGAGAAGGGCAGGCGGGTGATCGAGGGATGGGCGGCGAGCAGGGCGCCCAGACTAAATGTCTCCCAAGTCTCCGAGCTGGCCTTGAGCGGGCTGCGGGTCTTGAAGCTGTCGAGTGCGTTTGAGGGAGCCATGCTTTCAATATGCAGCAACCCGCACCGCAGCGCGACTACAGACCGAGCGCGCGCCGCTCGGCCTCGGCTCGGCCGGGACAGCGGTGATCGGTACCCGGAAAGTAGCTCTTCACCTGCGCGTAGCTGGTTCGCGCAGTCTCCAGATCCCGCGCGCCGGCCGCTTGCCGCATCTCCAGCATCAGCTTGCCGCAGATGCGATCCAACTCCTGCTGAGCGTCGTCCATCTTTTCCCGGGCCAGCTTGTGCAGCTCCGGCTTCGGGTCCTTGAGCGTCTCCAGCGCCAGCCAGGCTGAGCGGAATTCCCGCCAGGCCTGGTAGCGGTTCGCCGCACCGATCTCCCGCCGGTCCAGGCTGAGCTGGCCACGCCGGAAGGCGGCCTGCGCGTCCCGCAGCGCCGCCTCGGGCGTCAAGTCCGGGAGCGGAATGACCTCGACCCAGGGATTCCAGATCCGCCACGGGTTCTCTCCCGGTGGAGAAAGGGTGTTGTCGAAGACCACCTCATTGGATCCCCGGCGCTTTAGGAGCTTGAGCCCCAGCTCGATGGCGTGGGATCGATCCTCCGGCGCCGCGGCGTCGGCGGCCACCGGTCCCAGGTCGATTCCGTTGACGCTGATCTTAAGCTCGCCCACGCTCAGGTCCACCGCCTGGAAGTGAAGCACGGCCACCGCCTTCAGGGGCGAGTTGAGCTCGAAGGTGAACCGCTTGACGTCCGGCTGGACGAAGTCGACGCCGGGTCCCACGCCGAACGAGGCCGGCTGCGGGGATCGGGTGAGAAT
>JBGTHI010000292.1:0-6626 GCA_041746295.1 Myxococcaceae bacterium | reverse complement strand
GGTCGTGGGCCACTCCGTCGCGGCAGCTGCGCGTCTCAGCCGGCACGGCTCGCGCTGGGGGAGGCTGGCGCCACGACCGGTCGCCGGTCCTTCGAGGCGCCCTGTTAATTGTGGAGGTGTGCTCAGCGTCTGGCGCGCCGTCTCGCTTCGAAGGCCGCTATGCCTCGACGTCGCCCTCGAACTCGATCTCGCGCGGGCAGGCGACCTAGTCCTTCCCAGAAATGCCAAGTCCTGCGAACCCGAAGGCCCACAGGACTTGACTGGGCGACTCTGACAGGCACGAGGTCCAGCGTCAAGCTGCGGGTTCGCGGGATCCGTGGCCGCGGATTGGGCGGTTAACGTTGAGGACATGTCGAGGGTTGAGCGGGATCCTGAACGCGGCCGAGCCGCTGCAGCGAAGTTGAAGGCGCTCGGCGTGAAGGGGATCCTCATCAAGGCAGCCGAGCAGGGTTACATCGCGCAGCTCGCCTGCAAGATGCCCGAATGCTTCTGCCCTGAGGAGCTTGGAGGCGCGTGCTACTTCGAGCCGGTCACCGCCGAATTGAGCGACTGGATGCCAACCCACGAGCACTTCCCGCTCTCCAAGAAAGACGGCGGCCACCGAGCCGTGGACAACGCGATCCTGGCGCACCGGCTCTGCAATCGCATCGACCACTCCATACGTGTTGGCCGTTCGTACGCGCGTGATCTCGAGAGGGTCAGGAAAGCCCGCGAGGAAGCGACCCGCCGCAACGAGCACGAACAAGCCCGCCTAACCAGGCGAACCGTCGCCGGCGATTACGTCAGTGTCGGACCGAGCACAAGGTTCACTCGGTCGATGTACTCGTTCATCGGATTTTCCGGAAGGCCCATGTATGCCGTTGTCGCCTCAAGCGCCTTGAGATAGGGAACCATCACTGGCTGGACAAGGCGCACTAGTCCGTCAACCGAGAGTTGTGGGCTCGCGGTCGGATCAGTCAGGTCGAAGTACTCGTAGGCGTTGAACGATGGATGATTGGCAGTGCCGCACAGGTAGCCGTAGAGACCGCTGTACCTTCGAGCATCGCCCCACCGCTTTCCGAAGTGTTCGATGATGTCCGTGAAGCGCGGAACTTCCTCACCTTCAATCGTGTAGGGCTGGACGATCTTGACGCCGAATTCCGCCGCGACAGCTTCCCGCAGCTCCTTACTGTGGGCTCGTTGCTCGATTCGCGTGGCGCTGCCAGGCCCCCCAAGGAGGCTTGCGACACCAGCCAATTCCTCCTGGGACGTCAGAGCGACGAGCGCAGCGCGGGCGGCACGTCTCTTGGTATCGACCTTGTTGTCGAGCGCCCACACGACGTAGGCGCTGTGCTCAAGCGTGCTGCGAAGCAGAGGGAAGATCGAGAACAGGCTCTCGCCAGAGCGGACGATGATGGAGATGCCGGCCAGGTGATCCGTCGCGATCACCATCCATAGATCCACAGAACGAATGAGCCGGCCAACCGCAGGCCCGAAGCGATCACCGGCGCTCGCCAACTCGACGGACGCCGCAGAACTCGCAGGCCACTTATCGATCTTGAGGCTTTCGCGGCAGGTCGCCGCTCCAGCCAGGAGATCCGCGACCTCCAGGCGGGTCGTCATCGTTTCATAGTGCAACTTGCCATCACGTCACTGCTCACGTAGCAGCTTCTTGCATCCTCGCCCTCTGGCGGGACCGGCTAGACGATGAGGTTGGCGATAACGGGTGCGTGCGATGCCCCAACGTCACGCGCCCCGTTTCATCGGCAGGTACGAGACGGACGCAGGCTCGAGATCCGGGCTGACGTAGATGAAGTCGAAGCGTCGGCGCCAGGGCGCCGCGCCGACACGCCTTTTCGGTTAGTCGTGGCTGACGGCCATGCACCCGCCCCCCACTTCCTCGCGCGCCGTCTGGTCCCAGAAGTCGAAGCGGCGTCGCTGCGTCGGCTTCTCCCTCGAGGCGCTCCCAGCTCGTGGGGGTGGCCTTCGTAGCGGGGTTGCTCGAGCAGCTGGACCGAGTGGTGTTCACGCAGCCTCAAGCAGCACCGAGTGCTCGCAGAAGCTCCTCGAGGTAGGCCTCTGTCAGGCCGATCGACTGGGCGCCGCGGGTGACAGTAGCGACGTAGTCACTGTCGCATGTGCTCCCTGGATGCTTCGTCTCACAGCGCTTGATGGCGTCATTGAGTCCGATGTACGTCCACGCCGTTCTCGACTCGCCGCCGAGATCGACGGTGACGCAGATCTTCGCGTAGTTCTCGGGATCGGAGGTCGTCCTGTGGCCTTCGATGCGGTCAAGAACCGAGCGCTCCCCATCGCAGCGAGTTACGAGAGCGGAAGAGATCTCGTAGAGCGCTCCCCATACGACCGCACCGTCCTCTCTCATGATGTTGGCGACACGGCACGACTCTCTTTCCGCCAGCGAGGGTTCGTTCCGCTTTCTGCGTGCTCGACCGGCGCTCCAGAGGTTGGTGTGGAAGCACCATCCGTCGAGTCTCGCCCGTCCTAACAGCCTTACCTCCAGCGAAGTCCCGGCCGGTGCGTGAGCCTCGTACTCCTTCCTTTGTTGGCTGAACCAGTCTTGATCCATGTTCGAGCCGTACTGGAACAGCCGAACGGCGGTGTCAGAAGCCTCAGTTCGTTCGCTCACGGGCAGCGACTCTAGTGCGTTGCCGAGCGGCACTACATCGATTCGATGGAGCCGTCGGGCAGTCTGAAGCACGCCACCCAGTCGCGCCGGCTCAAGCCCGGAGCCGTCGCCGGGCTCCCTTGCGACCCTCCCCCCGACTCGCGTATGAGTCGTGCCGTGCAGATGCCCTACGTCGTAAGGCAATCCGAGAACGTCGTCGACGCCTGGTTGGTCGAGCGTCTGCAGTTTGAGCCGAAGGGATCGCAGCGCGACTTTCGAGCGGACCTGCGCGAGGCGATCGCGATGCTTCCGCCGAGCGCGATGCCGCTCAACGCGCAGTACTGCCGCCAGTTCGCGATCACCCTCCATCGCGCGCCTCACGCTCACGGCCGGATTCACCTGCTCCGACGGGGGCGAGTGCCCGGGCGCACATCGCACGTTGCAGCGGCGAGGACGAGCCCGCTCTGCCACGTCAAGACTTTCTGGTCGCGTGGGCTGACAACTTGTCGCACTCACACCTATTCTCCGACCGTTCCAGAGGACCCAGAGGGAGGGTGAACGTGAGCCTGCTCGGCCGCTTGTTCAAGAGCAACGCGCCTCGAGCACCAGTCTCGAGTCGCGCCCATGCAGAGCGGACTGCGCCGACCCTCCTCGGTGGAAATCAGACGCTTGAGGTCATAGGGGAGTCGCATCGCCAGGAGGTCCTCTGGCGGATTGTCGGTGGCAGGCGCATTGAGCCAGTGCGTCACGACGCCTGCGCGGTCCTTCAACCCGAGCCGACAAACGTCCACGACAGCAACGCCGTGATGGTGCTCATCGAGAACGAGCTCGTCGGCTACCTCTCGCGACATGACGCGGCTCTCTATGGCCCGGGGCTGACGCGCCTCATGGCTCGGACGACTACTCCTGTGGGTCTTCTCGGCGTGATCGTTGGTGGAGGGGAGCGAGCCGACGGACTCGGTTTCCTCGGCGTCTTTCTAGATCACGATCCTGCTGACTTCGGGGTGACCCGACAAGAAGCTGCCGCGATCCCTGGCTTCAGGACCGGGTTCTCGGAGGCGGTGGCGACCGACCTCGAGGATGACTCCTACGACCTCTCCTGGTACACGCAGCTCTCGCCGGACGTGATGACGGTGATCAAGCAACTCCGAAGCTGGCTCGAAACTGACCCAGACCCGATCGACCGGCACTACATGATGAACGAGCTTGAGGAGCGCCTCTACAAGAGCCGTGATGCCTTTGAATCTGCGCTCGAGGAGTTCGATGCGGTCTGCCGACAGCACGACGCCGAGATGAGCACGATTCGCTCGGCGCTCTTCGAGAAGTTCGGAAAGATCCCAGTCCTGGACACCTACCGCCAAGCTGCGATCCGTTGTCAGAAGGCGCGTGACTGGGCAACCATGCGCCACTGGACTGAACGCGGACTCAGCCTCTACGGCGAGCACGCAGCGCGGCAGGAGGTGGTGGTTGACCTCGAGAAGCGTCTGGCATACGCAACGGCGAAGCTTGAGGCAGCGAGCAAGCCGCGGCCGCCACGACGACCCGACGCCGCGTCGGTTGCGGTCGGGACCATGGTGAGGGCGCCGGTCCTCGAGATCCTCGTCTGCACAAGCTGTGGTCAGACCTTCGAGCGTGAGCGCACGAGGGGTCGCAAGCCTCTGATCTGCCCGAGCTGCCGTGGCGTCGCCGCCCGGGCGTAACTGACCAGCCGCCCGATCGCGTAACTAATCGTGCAATCGGAGCACGGCGCTGCACCGCACTGGATCCCTGCTTGACGATGCGCGTGTGTCGCGGCATGACCGCTCGCCGACATTGTCACCATACGGGCGGCAATGTCCCGCGAAACACACGGAACCCAGGTCGTAAAGGACGCGATACGGAGGTTGATCAGTGATCGCCTCGCATACCTCGTGATCCTCGACGAGAGCCGCACCTACTACGTTCAGTTTGCCCCAGGCTTCGTTGGGAACGACATTGATGATCTCTATGGCGAAGCGGCATCAAGCGGCTCCCTCGAGCCCCATCATGCGCTCGATCACCAGCAGGAGGGCGTGTTACGGAGGCTTGACTGGATGCCGCCCCGCAGCACGCCCGAGACAGAGCGGGCGAACTGGTGGCGTTACTTCGAGCTCCCATCGAGCGACGAGGACGTCGAACGCATCGCGAAGGCCGTGGTCGACACCTTCATCGAGGTCTACAGCTGCGACAGCGCGAACTTGCATCTGGAGTTCGCTCCTCATCAAGGCTAGAGCGACGCCTCTTCACACTGCACAAGCGTCCGTGCTTTCTCGAGGCGCCCGAGGAGCTCGGGGGGCGCGACACCTCCCGCATGCCTTTGACGCGCAAAGCGCTCCAGAATCTGGATCTCGCTTCTGACCTCTCCCCTCTTCCGGTAGCTGATCGCGAGCTGCTCGTAGTACCAAGGGGCAACGCCCCAGCGCTGAGCAGCGTCCTCGGACTCGGTCGCGTCGACCAGTTCGAGGAGGAGCTGTTCTGCCTCCTCTTCGCGTCCTGCCCGACGCAGTTCTTTCACGTCGTCGACGTAGCTGGTGTAGTGCCGGCCTCGAACAAAGCCGAGGTCCGATTCGCCGAGCTCGTTGCCCGCGTCCCAGTCGTCTCGTTCGAAACCTTCGCCCCGAAGCTCTGCGAGACACGAATCTGCGTCCGCGAGATGGAGGACGACCCCGAACGAGGGCTTGTCTGTCGTGCCGCCAGTGAGATAAGCCTCGCAGGCCGCACCGTGGTATCCGAGGCGAGCGACCTCCGCGAAGAGTTGGCGGTAGTCGATGGCGGTGCCTCGCGAGAAGTACCCGAGCTTGCCTTCGGGTGAGTACACGGCGATCGCGTTCGAGTCGTACGGATTCTCGAGCTCCGGGACGAGGGCCGCCGTGAAGGTGAGGCGCCCTTCCGGCCCCGGGAAGCAGATGCGGCTCGTCGAGAGCAAAGCCTCCTGGTAGTGCGACTCACCGACGACGGCGCAGTAGCCGTCTTCGCAGAGCGTCACCAACGAGAGCTGGACCGTCGTGGTCGGAGGCGTCGTTGGTCTCCTCTTGAGGAAACGAAGCACGTCCAACCTCCTCAGCGAACCACGATGAGACTCGAGCTTCCGTTCCTCTCGACCGCGAGGCCAGAGGGGATCCGGTCCGCAAGCATTGGCACGTGCGTGATCACGCCAACCATCCGGTCACCCTCGCGTAGGCGCTCAAGCGCGTCGACAACGACGTCGAGCGTCTCTGGGTCGAGGGCGCCGAAGCCCTCGTCGATGAACATCGCCTCAAGACGCCCGGCCGCGGTACCCGCCAGCTCGCGCAGGCCAGCAGAGAGAGCGAGAGCGAGGCTCAGGGAAGCGAGAAAGGTCTCGCCACCAGAAAGCGTGGCTACGCTCCGGCGTTCATCAGCGTTGTGATGGTCGACGACCTCGAAGCTTCCTTCGTCGGCGATCAGGCTGTAGCGCCCGTCAGAGATTTGGACTAGCTGGTCGCTCGCCTGCGCAGCGAGCTGATTCATGCTCTCTTCGAGCACGAACGCGATGAAGTGGTCGGTTCGAAGCTCGCGTGCGAGCGCCTGGTGGAGCGCGCAGAGACGCCGGTCGTCAACAATCTCCTGCTCGAGCTTCTCACGCTCCGCAAGTCGCTTCTGCAGCCCCTCAAGGTCCTTCTCCGCGCCGACCGAGGCAGCGTGGGCGTCGCTGGCAGCCTGTTCCAGCACGGCGGCGATCCCGGCCGGCTCCTCCTCCTCGACCTCGATTTCGACTTGCGCCGCCAGCCGCCTGAGCTTGGCAACGGCGTTGGTCACCGCCTTCCCTAATTCCTTCGCCGTGGCATTCGCGATTCTTCGGTACTCGGCGCAGCAGTCAACAGACCCCGCGAGCACGTCGAGGCGTTCGGCGTCCTTGCCTGGGAACAGAGGCATCTTCGTCCCCTCGAGCGCGTGCGCGATCGCTTCGCAGGCGATCCGTGCTGCCGTCAGCGACGCAGCGGCCCTCTTATCGAACGCGGCGACCCGCTCGGTGCAAGCCGTG
>JBGTHI010000291.1:0-1680 GCA_041746295.1 Myxococcaceae bacterium | reverse complement strand
AGCCAAGCCGTCGGCCGCCCCGGCTCGGGTCTCCGTGGTGCGCAACCGCGAGCTGATCCACTACCTTTTTGACAGCGCGGGCGGCGCGCTGATTCGCGCCGAGTTGCAGGGACGGAAGACCCGCGAGCAGGGTCAGGTCTCATGGATCGAAGGCTACCAACGGATGTTCGGCAAGCAGATCCCCGAGCCCCCTCCGATGGACATGGCCACCCCTCCTGTGGATGCACCGCCCGCGCTGGCCTTCGCACTGGAGGGCCCTCAGCCGGTGCCGGCGCAGCTCCGCTACCATCCGACGGAAGATTCGCAGAATCCGAACAAGCTGATGTTCGAGGCGGAGGTGCCGGGCTGGAAGGTCGTTCGCAGTTATGAATGGACCGGATCCGACTTTGGATTCACCGCTTCGATCGCGCTGACCAATACAGGCTCTGTAGCCGCCGGTGGAGAGTTGGCGGTGCACTACGCCCGCGCCGTCGATCCGACCAAGGAGGAGCCCCCCAACTTCTTCGGCGGAGTGGGCAACCAGTCCAGGGCGAGCTGTGCGGTGGGCGAGGAGGTTGAGCGGCTATTGCCCAAGGACGATCCCAATCCGGAGTTCCGCGGACCGGTCCATTTCTTCGGCGTGGATCAGCAGTACTTTCTGGGTGCGCTCTACCCTCTCGATGCCGCTCGCGAGGGCCGCTGCACGCTGGCCGCAACCCCCACCGCCCGTTCGGTGGTGGCGCGCTTTCCGGTCACCGTTCCTGCCGGCGGTACCGTCACCCAGCGCTTCGGCGTCTACGTCGGTCCGAAGGATGTGGAGCTCTTGGAGATGGCTCCGGTGGCGGAATTCCAGCCCCACCTCGAGCGTACGGTCGACTTCGGGATCTGGGCCTTCATCTGCAACTTGCTGCTATGGGTCATGAAGGCGGTCCACAGGGTCATCCCCAACTGGGGTGTGGCGATCATCCTCCTCACCGTCGGCGTGAAGGTGGTCCTGCTGCCGCTCACGCACAAACAGATGGTCTCGGCCGAGGCGATGAAGAAGCTTCAGCCGAAGATGGAGGAGCTGAAGAAGAAGTTTGGCGAGGACCGCGAGAGGCTCAGCCTGGAGACGATGAAGCTGTACCAGGAGGCCAAGGTCAATCCGTTGGGCGGCTGCCTTCCTCTACTGGTGCAGATGCCGATCTGGTTCGCGCTCTTCACCACGTTGCGCAACAGTTACGAGATCTACCGCGAGCCGTTCATCTCTCCAATCTGGATGGATCTGACCTACAAGGATCCGACCTACCTTCTCCCTCTGGGGCTGGGGGTAACGATGATCCTCACTCAGCGGCTTCAGCCGCAGATGATGGATGCCGCCCAGGCACGGATTTTCACCTATGTGATGCCGGTTTTCTTCACCGCGATCATGCTGAACTACCCGTCGGGCTTGAGCCTCTACATCTTCACCAACAACCTGCTGAGCATCATCCAGCAGTACGGGCTGCGACGGTATCTGGAGAAGACCGGTGGGGCAGGTGGGGCTCGACCGTCCACCGCGAAAGAGGGAAGGTCCGGAGCTGATCGCCGGTTCGCCTCGGAGAAAGCCGAATGAGTGAACAGCCGATGGTTGCAGCTGCGGTCGCCGCACCTCCCTCCGCCGAAGATCGCGCGGCGAAGCGCAGGCATGCCGAGCAGGTGCTGGCAGAGATCCTGGAGCGA
>JBGTHI010000290.1:0-5965 GCA_041746295.1 Myxococcaceae bacterium | reverse complement strand
CGGATCCGGCTGAACGCCCAGCAGACCTGCACGATCAGCGCTCAGGCCACGGTGACCCCCGCGGCCAGCTCTATTGCCGACCGCTGCGCCCGATAAGGGCCTGGCGGATTTCCGACTCCGAAGTGTGCACCGGCTCGCGAGGAATCCGCTCCGAGCGTTGCCCAAATGCATCCGGCCGGTGGGACTGGGAGCAAAACGACCGACTGGAGCCTTGAAATCACTCATGGGAACAGGGCAGTGTTACCCGGGGGAATCCATGCCCGCAAAGCAACGCGTACTGTTGGCCGAAGACGACTGGGCACAGACCGACATCCTGCGAGAGGTGCTGGAGTTCGAGGGCTACGCCGTCTCCACCGCCTCCCACTCGGAACAGGTAGTTGAGCGTCTCTCCGAACGGCCGGACGCGGTGCTCCTGGATGTCTTCGGCGTTTCCAGCCCGGAGGTCGCCAGCGCACTCAACGCGTTGACCCCACGGCCGGTGGTGATTCTGCTCAGCGCAGATGAGCGAGCAGCCTCGCTGGCCCCCCAAATGGGCGCGGACCAGTTTCTTTCCAAACCGTACGACCTGGACCGCCTGCTCCAGACCCTATCTTCACTGCTCGCGTCGCGGGGACCCGGACCCTCCAGCGCTGGAGCAGCCTAGCAACGCACCATGCGGTTTCTTCACTGTTCGGATGTTCATATCACCCAGCAGTACGCCGGGGTTCCGCTGCGCAAGCTGGGATGGCGTCGCACCATCGCCCTCCTCGAGTTGGGGCCCGGTGGTCGCTCCGCCGCCTATCGGGGGGCGCAGCAAACGCTGGGGCGGATTGTGAACGACGCGCAGCGGCTGAAGGTCGATCACCTGATCCTCTCTGGAGACCTCACCGCCTACGCCACCTATGAAGAGTTCCAGGGGGCTAAGGCCGCCTTGGGGCCGCTTGCCACCGACCGCACGCGCTGCACCCTGGTGCCCGGCAACCACGATCGGTACAGCCCGGAGGCGGTGAAGGGTCGCTGGTTCGAAGAGGCCTTCGCGCCGCTTCTGGTGAGCGATCTGCCGGCCTATGCGGGCGAGGATGGCTTCCCACTGGTGCGGCTGGTGGGGGCTGACGTGGCGGTGGTCGGGCTTTGTTCGGCGCGGGTCCCTCCGGTGCCCGGGATGTCCTATGGGTTCGTAGGACGAAGACAGCGGGAGGCGCTCCGCGCGCTGCTGGAAGATCCGACGGTGAAGGACCGCGCGGTGCTGGCCACGGTGCACCATGCTCCGCTGTTGGAGAACGGTGAGCCGGACAGGTTGAGCCACGGGCTGATGGACGCCGGGTCGTTGCTGAAGCTGCTGGCGGGTCCCCGCCGGGCGCTGCTGCACGGTCACGTGCACCGCCGCTATTCGCATGCGGCCACCGACTCCCGTCCGCAGATCTTCAGCGCCGGATCCTCGACCCAAGCGGGCCAGGAGGGCTACTGGTTGCTGGAGGTGACCCGAGACGGCATTCGGGGAGCGCAGCGGATGCCCGGTGAGGTCGAAGGCCATTCTAGCCGCGCAGTGGCTCGGCCAGGTACCGCCGGCTGAAGTGGATCCAGCGACGGCCGTCGATCTCCACCTGCCATTCGGCATTGGGAAGGAGGGCCATGCGTCCCTTCAAGAAGGCTTCGAGATATTGGACCGCTTCCATCGGCGTCAGCCCCGGCGCGCGAAAGCTGACCCGCAATCGCACGGCGAGCGCGTCGCTCACGTCGACGGCGGCCCACAGCCGCAACGGACCGATCGAGCGGTGATAGTCGGGGTTGGCTCCGGATTGAGCGGTACCTCCGGCAACCCAATTCTCCGGGACGCGGATGTACTGCATCAGGTCGGCACTCGCTTCATCCAGCGTCAGGTAGTCGCGGCTTGGAAGCATGGCGAGCTCAAGGATTCGCGATCACGCTCCCGCTACGCAAGATCGCGGCACATTTCCCCAAAGGTGATGCGAAACCGACCCGCCCTTAGGATCTAAGCGTCTGTACCACCTGGACCGCGAGCTGTGCCGAGCTCCGGATGCAATCGTTGACTCCCACTCCGCGGTATGCGTTTCCGGTCAGGAATAGCCGTGGGAGCGAGGTCAGCTCGGAGTCGATGCGCTCGAGCTTTCCGAGATGGCCCAGCTCGTACTGCGGGATCGCGCGGGGCCAGCGCACAACGTGGGTGAACGAGGCTGGCGTACCCAATTTGAGCACGCGCCGCAGCTCCGCTTCGGCGACCTCAGCCAGCCGTCGATCCGCTTCGCCGTCCGCCGGATCTATCACCAGCCCCGGTCTTCGCGCACCGCCTACCATGCAGGTGAACAGCGCGTTGCCCGGCTCCGCCCGATTCGGGAGGAGCTGATCGACAAAGAAGCTACCGAGGGTCTGCAGCCCCTCCTCAAACGGGACCAGGAATCCGAAACCGCGCGGCGCCTGGCCGAGCGCTGCGCCGCGGAAGCCCAGGTGGACCACCGCCAGCGGAGCGTAGGGGATAGACTCGAGCTCATCGGCGAGGGTTGGCCGCAGCCCGCGAACCAGGAGCGCGGCGGCATGGGCGGGGAGCGCGAGGATCACCGCCCGGCCGTAGAGTGCCTGGGAGCCGACCTGCACTGCCCATAGGCCGTTCGTACGAGAGATCGCCCGGACCGGGCGGTCGCATTCCAGCGACTCGCCGAGGGCCACTCCGAGCGCCCGGGGGAGCTGCTCCATTCCTTCTTGAAAGGACGTCATTGGCGCCGGAGGTCGCGCCCGACGGGGCCTTTCTCGGAAAAGTCCCAGGAGCAGACTTCGATGCTTTCTCTCCAGCTCGGCCAGCAAAGGGAAGCAGGCCGGAAGGCTGAGGCGCTCGGGGTCGCCCGCGTAGATTCCGCTCTGCATCGCGTCTACCAGCACAGCGGTGGCGCGGGGGCCCAACCGCCGCCGGGCGAAGCCGGCGAGCGATTCGTCTCCACTCCTGTTCCTGCCCTCGTTGCGTCTGGGAACGACCAGCTCGGCGAGAAGCCGGAGCCTTGCGCCGACCGGTAGCAGATCCGAGGCGAGGAGGCCGGGTGGAGAGGTGGGCGCCGCGCGCAGAGCGCCCCGGGTGAAAAGATAGCGGCGGTGCTCCGTGGCTGACTGAAGCTTCGGCTCCAGCCCCAGCCGCGCGATCAGGCTACGTGTAACGGGCTCCTTGTCCAGGAAGCCATGGGCCCCACACTCGGTGAGATAGCCACCGTGCCGCTCGGTGTGGATCACGCCACCGGCGCGCGGAGCGGTCTCCAGCACCCGGATGCTCAGGCCGAGTTCACGGAGCTCGAAACCGAGCGAGAGGCCGGACAGCCCTCCGCCCACGACCACCGCGTCGAAGGTGTTGCCAGGGCCCGGTGGCTGGCTCAGGGGTTGAGCAGCGCCGGGATCCATCGACCGTCCTCGCGGCGAAAGAGCAGCCGCTCATGCAGGCGGCTGGGACGGCCCGTCCAGAACTCGACTCTATCCGGCTCGAGCCGGAAGCCGGACCAGTGCGGGGGACGAGGCACCTCTTTCCCGGCATACTCCCGCCCGAGCGCGGCCATCCGGGTTTCCAACCATTCCCTGCTCTGGAGCGGCCGGCTCTGGTCCGAGGCCCAGGCGCCGAGCTGACTTCCGCGGGGACGTGAAGCGAAGTAGTGGTCGGCCTCCTGACTCGACACGGCGGAAACCGGTCCCTCCACCCTTACTTGTTGCTCCAGGGCCGGCCAGTAGAAGCACAGTGCGGCGCAAGGGTGCGCTTTCAGCGCCAAGCCCTTGCGGGACTCGAGATTCGTGTAGAAGACGAAGCCTCGGGCATCGAAACCCTTGAGCAGCACCACCCGAGCGGAGGGACGGCCGTCCGGGTCGACCGTCGCCAGGGTCATCGCGGTGGGATCCCCTGGCTGGACCCGGTCCGCTTCCCGACCCGCTTCGTCGAAAAGGCGGGCGAACAGGGCCATCGGATCCTGCGGCTGTGGGTCAAGTTCCACGGTGGCTCTGTATACACCCTTACGCCCGAGCGAGCGCGGCTGCGCTTCTCCCTCGACGGAAGAGGGCTTTCACGGGCATGAACGGAACATGAAGATTCTGTTTCTGGCCTCGGAGGTCACCCCCTTCTCGAAAACGGGTGGGTTGGCCGACGTGGCGGGGGCGCTCCCCGCGGCACTGGCGCGCCTGGGCCACGAGGTGATCGTGGTGACCCCGTACTACGCCTACGTTCGGGACCGCCGGATCCACCCGCTCGACCTTCAGGTCAGGCTCAAGTTCCCTTTTGGCGAAGAGGTCGGTTCGCTGTACGAAGCGCAGCTGGATGCGCGCCACCGCGTGCTGTTCGTTCGCCATGCGGGCTACTTCGATCGCCCCGGTCTCTACCAGGAGAAAGGCACCGACTACCCAGACAACGATCGCCGCTTCGCCTTCTTCACCATCGCGGCCCTGGCGGCCGCCGAGCGGCTCCGGTTCATCCCGCAGATCGTCCACCTCAACGATTGGCAGACGGGACTGGGAGGGCTCGCGCTCCAGCGCGGCTATCGAGGAACGGCGCTGCATGATGCCCGCAGCGTTTTCACCATTCACAATCTGGCCTACCAGGGAAACTTCCCGCGTGGCGCCCTGCAGACCCTGGGCATCGCTCCCGCGGACTACACCGCCAAAGGTCTGGAGTTGTACGACCGGGTGAGCTTCCTGAAGGCGGGGCTGGTCTACTCGGATGCCATCGCCACCGTCTCGCGTCGCTACGCGCAGGAGATCCAGACACCGGAGTACGGCTTCGGGATGGACGGCGTGCTGCGGGCATCGCGCGCGAGACTTCACGGCGTCCTCAACGGGGTCGATTACGCAGAGTGGGACCCCGCGCACGATCCGCACTTGCCGCGGCCGTTTGGACCGGAGGACCTCTCGGGCAAGGCTGCCTCGAAGGGGCTGCTGCTGGAGCGCTTCGGTATGGACCGGAGCACGGATCGCCCGCTGTTCGGCGTGGTGAGCCGGCTGGCACACCAGAAGGGCTTGGACTTGCTCCTTGCGGTAGCGCCCAAGCTGGTCCAGCGCGGGGCCTCGCTGGTGCTATTGGGCAGCGGGGAGGGCTGGCTGGAAGAGGGCTTCCGCCAGCTCGCAGCGCGATACCCGGATCGGGTCGGGGTCCGGGTAGGCTTCGACCTACCGCTCTCACACCTGATCGAAGCGGGCAGCGATTTCTTCCTGATGCCATCGCGCTTTGAGCCGAGTGGCCTCAATCAGATGTATTCGTTGCGGTACGGAGCGATCCCGGTGGTGCGGGCTACTGGGGGGTTGGACGATACGGTGGAAGGGCTGAGCTCTCCGGCTGCCAACGGGATCAAGTTCCGCGACTTCACTCCAGAGGCGCTGTTCGAGGCGATCGAAGAGGCGCTTGCCATCTATGCTCAACCCAAGCGAATGGAGTCGCTCCGCCGTCGCGCGATGCGATGTGACTTCTCCTGGGACGCTTCCGCTCGCCAGTACGAGGCGATCTACCGTTCGATCGCCGCGCCGCCGCGGGAGGAGACGCCTCTGCCCCGGTCGGTCCTGAGGGGCCCTTGAGGTTGACCCTGCTGTGGGCGCTCGCTTTGGCCGGCTGCGCGGGACGCGAGACGCGAAATCCCCGCTCGAAACCGGAGGTCGAGCTCTCCTCCCTGGCCGCAACCTTCGCGGGCGCCGACGAAGGGCGCTTCGACCTCGCCTTGACGGTCCATCAGCCCTCGTGGACAGGGACCAAGGCGACCGGAATGACCTGGGAAGCCTGGATCGATGGAAGGCTGTTCGCCTCGGGCCGGGTGGCGTTGAGGGAGCTCTCCGTCGATGGGAGTGGTACCATTCCCATCACTTTATCGCTGCCGGTGATCTACCGCCATCTGGAGTACAGGTCCGGTCCCACGCGGCTGCTTCTTCGATTCCGAGGCAGCCTCGAGCTGCAGAGGGGGTCTGCGGTCTGGAGCCGCGACTTCGAGCGGGTCCAGGAGCTGACTACCGACGGTGCACC
>JBGTHI010000289.1:0-4304 GCA_041746295.1 Myxococcaceae bacterium | reverse complement strand
AGGAAACCCTCCGCGCGCGCCACCTCCGCCTGGGCCGCCCGCTTGGCGTCATCCAGAAGGAAACGGCGGGCGGTCGCGAACCAGCCCGCGGCGGCCGCCACCGAGATTCCGGCGATGGTCAGCGAACGGACCGTGTTCCGCCGTCGGATCTTTCGGGACCCGGTGACGGAGTTGGTGGCCGAGCCGGTGGTCCGGTACTTGTCGGTACCGGTCGACCGCGTCTCATCTTGCGAAGCTGTGGACTTGTTCACCCGACTTAACCTCAAGAGACCGCGAGTAGGTGACCTGCCCGTTCACCCGTAGTTGGATTTGATGCTCTCCAGCTGGAAGGTCGATCATTTTGCTACCATTGGTGCCTTGTCCATTTATTAGCACCTCGGCACCCAACGGAATGTCGTTCAGGTGCAGCCTACCCATCGCTTTCCGGAGCACGTACTTCTTCTCGGTGACCGGATCGCGCACCACGACCGTGTCGCGCATTGGGGCGTAGCCGCTCTTCTCCAGACGGATTCTGAGCTCCCCGCCCTGGGTGAGCCCGTTAAGAGTGGTGGGACTCTGCCGGCCGGTGAGCTCGCCGTTCACGAAGATGAAGGCGCCCGATGGCTCCGAGGAGATGCTCATCGAGTAGGAGACCTCGCCTCCCTTGGGTGCGGCGTCTTTGCTCTCCTTGTCGTTGGTGAGCGCCACCACGCCCGCCATCACCGCCACCGCGAATACAAGGAGGCCGCCGATCATCATCGCTCGGCGCTTGAGGGGAACCTCTTCCTCCTCTCCCTCCTCCATCATCTCGACGTCGACCCCACCGTGAGCAGCCACGGCGTCCGTAGCGTGCACCCCGGAGTAGCTGCCGCCCGGCGACTTCGGGAGATCGCCCAGCACCGAGAGCGCGGTCCGCAGACCGGTGCCCTTGGCGATCTTCAGCTTGGCGTCCGCGCGCTCCTGACCGAAGAGCCCTATCAGCCACTGGCCGATCACCTTGGACGAAGGACGCAGGGTCCTGGTGGCGAAGTACTCCTCGAGCGCATCGAAGAGATCTCCCGCCGTCTGGTACCGCAATTCCGGATCCTTGGCCAAAGCCTTGGAGACCACCCCCTCCAGTTGGGGGTGGATGCCCTGGCGGATCGAGCTGAGCGTGGGAACCTCGGCGGCGATCACCGCGCTCAGCGTCGCCACGTCGTTCTCGCGGGCGAAAAGCCGCTTGTTGGTGAGCAGCTCCCACATTACGATGCCGAGGCAGAAGACGTCGCAGCGACGGTCGGCCGGCTTGCCCGCCACCTGCTCCGGCGCGAGGTAGGCCAGCTTGCCCTTGATCACGCCGGCCTGTGTCTCGGAAGAGCTGGCAGTCGCCTTGGCGATGCCGAAGTCCACGACTTTGACGTTGCCGTGATAGGTGACGATCAGATTGGACGGGTTGATGTCGCGGTGAACCAGACCGATAAGCTTCCCGTCATCGTCGGTCATCTCGTGGGCGTAGTGCAGGCCGTGCGCCGCCGCCTGGACGATCGCCGCGATGATGTCCGGGTCAATGGCCGATTCGGCCTGACGCGCGGCCTTGGCGACACGGGCGAGATCCTCGCCGGGCAGATACTCCATCGCCATGAAGAAGTGCGATCCCACCTGACCGAGATCGTAGATGTGGACGATGTTCGGATGGTCCAGGCGCGAGGCGATTCGCGCCTCGTTGAGAAACATGCTGACGAAATCCTCGCTTGAAGCCAGGTGCGGAAGGGTTCGCTTCAGCGCCACGACCTTGCTGAAGCCCTCCACTCCCTCTTGGAGCGCGATGAAGAGCTCGGCCATTCCTCCAAGGGTAAGTGGGCTGATCAGCCGATACTTACCAAAGGTCTCGAGCCGCATGCTTGCGCTCGGCTCGCGCACCTCATCTTGTCGAGCCACGCTCAACTTAGGGGACATAAAGCGCCACCTGATCTCCCTCTGCCGGCATTGAACAACGGATCCAAAATTCCCCGAAGACTATTCTTCACCGAACTCTTGAGTCACGTACAGGATCCGGTCGAGCCCCTCATCCAAGGTGGGGCCCAAACCCGGGATTCGATCGATCCGTTTCAGGACCATCGTTTCCAGATCGTGTTGAGCGCGGGTGTTGTAGGGCGGTGGAAGCGCAACGCGCATCCCGTTCACCTTTCCCGCCACGTCGGCGATGAAGGCGACCGGCGTCGGACCGGCCTTCGGTAGGTCCAGCTCGGCGAACATGAGGTAGCCAATCTTCTTCGCATTGGCGGGCAACGCCGAGCGCGTCTCGAGCAGCGAGGGGCGGGCAGCACCGCGCGGACCATTGGAGTAGGCCGACAGCACCGGCGGGCCCGCACGCGTAGTCGGCACCTGCATATAGAAGGCGGCATCCGGAAAGCAGTCGCCAAGATCGATCGAGTCCCCGCGGAGGAGCGCCAGGATGTCCATCACGTCCTGCTCACCGAGCTGCGCGGCGAAGCCGGGCATCCACTTCGACTTTCCGGAGAAGGATCCGCCCTGCATGATCGTCTTGGTCAGATCGTCGTCGGAGCGCGAGGCGAGCAGCACCGGATCGCGGAGGTCCGCCGGCGCGACGAGCAGATGGGTGCGGCCCTGCCCTGCGCCTCGGCGGCGCTCGCCATGGCACTCGCTGCAGTGCTCGAGGAACAGCTTCCAGCCGTTCTTGAAGTCACCGGTCACTTTCGTCGCGCCGCCGGGGCCTGTTGCGGAGGCCACGGGAGCAGAAAGCGCTGGCGCGGGTGCCTTCTCCTTGCAGCCGGCGATCATCGTGGACGACGCGACCAGCGCTGAAAGCCAGACCTTCAAACCTTTTCGCATTGTCTTTCCGGGATGTTTTTTTGCGCCCTTGGAAGACTACCCGGCTCCTGAAGTACGAGCGATGTGAGGTTCCCCCCCACTCAGCGGCGCGCAGAGTGAGCCCCACGATTGTCAGACCACCCCGGAGGCGCGTCCAGTTCGTCGCCCGTTTTGAGTCGAGATGGCGCGACCTTGGAAGTCCCTTTTGCTTGGGCCAGCTCGCCGTTGGTGGTAGAGGCCGGCAGGTGAGTGATCAGCTGAGCTCCGATCTCGCCTCGTTGAAGATCAGCAGAGAGGCCCCCTCCGGTCCCTCTTCCGCCGGACGGATCATTTTGATTCTGGCGGGGGTGGCCATCCTGCTTGGACTGCTCCTTGTTGCGGTACAGGTGTTACGGCCGCGCATTTTCAAGTCCCAGGTTGCGGTCACCGAGATCTCGATGATCTCGCCCGTACAGGGGTCGATCCAGGTCACCTCCACCGGCTACGTTGTTCCACAGCGCTGGTCTAAGGTCGGCTCCAAGATCCCCGGCCGGGTTGCCGAGGTGTTCATCAAGGAGGGCGACCAGGTCACCGCCGGGCAGGTGATCGCCCTGCTCGATGCGGCAGACCAGAGGAGCGTCGTCGCGGCGGCGCGGTCTCGGGTTGCGGTGGCCCGCGCGCGCGGAGAGACGGCACGCGCCAACTACACAGAGGTGAAGCAGCAGGCGGACAGGGCAGCCAAGCTTCTGGAGCGCGGGGCGGTGGGACGCGCGGAGTTCGAGGACATCGACGCTCGCGCCAAGTCGCTTCGCGAGATGGTCAAGGCGGCGGACGCCGAGGCGACCGCAGCCCAGGCCGAGGTGGAGAGTCTCCAAGTTTCACTGCGCGACCGAACCCTCACCGCTCCCATCGACGGGATCGTGATCGCCAAGCCGACCTCGGTGGGTGAGACGGTGGGCGTTAGCATCAACGAGAACGCGTACTTCGCGGAAATTGCAGACTTCGATTCACTGATGGTGGAGACCGACGTGCCTGAGACACGGCTGGAGCGGGTCAAGCCGGGGACACCGGCTGAAATTGTCCTCGATGCCTACCCCTCGCGGCGCTACCGCGGGGAGGCGGTGGAGATCGGCCGCAAGGTCAACCGGGCCAAGGCGACGGTGGTGGTGAAGGTGAAGTTCAAGGACACCGTGGACGGCGTGCTTCCGGACATGGCCGCTCGGGTCAGCTTCCTGGATCAGGAGATCGCGCAGGAGTCGCTGCAAGAGAAACCCAAGCGCGTCGTCGCTTCCAGCGCGGTGGTTGACCGGGAGGGTGGAAAGGCGGTCTGGGTGGTGGAGGAGGGAAAGCTCAGGCCCGCGCGCGTCTCCGTCGGAGGGCCGGTGGGCGGGAGCGCGGTGGAGCTCGCCGTGGAGCTCCTTGACGGCCCCCGGCCCGGCACCAAGGTGGTGAGCCAGCCCTCGGGAGAGCTCTACGAAGGACAACGGATCAAGGAAGCGGAGCAATAATGGAGCAACCTTCTCAGGCAGCGACAG
>JBGTHI010000288.1:0-4910 GCA_041746295.1 Myxococcaceae bacterium | reverse complement strand
CGATCTCCTCGGAGGCGAGCGCGGGCCGCTCCGACAGCCCCTACTTCATGCCGGGCACGGCGCCTTCCTTGAGCAGCCTCGGGGTCCAGCTGGATCCGGACTTCGACCCGGGGCGTAACGGCCGCTAGCTCAGGCGGGGCGGGAGGCCAACGGCTCCGGGTGAACGATGGGCGGCGAATAGAAGTGCAGCGCGAGCGCGGTCCCAGACGAGCGATTCTCGACGCAATGGACGGTTTGGCAGGTCTCGATCAGCACCTCCCCTGGCCCCACCACCCGCACACATTCGGGTCGCAGCGGTGCCGCCGCGCCCTGGCAGAACAGACTCTCGGTCAGCCGGCCCGCAAGGACCAGCGAGGCGCCGCACGACCCTCCGTGGTCATGCACCGCCGAGTGCTGTCCCGGAAGCCAACAGGTCAGCACCATCTCCCAGTCGGAGGAGGCGAACAGGGTGATCCGTTGGTAGCCCTCCGAACCGAAGTCGATCCAAGAAGCGAGCGGGTCCAGATCGACCTCGGTCTGGGCGAGACGGCGAGCCAGCGCGCTGAGCGCCTCGCCCCGCAGCGGCCCTTGGGGCAGAGACCAGCCCAGCACGTCCTCCGGCCGGATCCCCCTCACCGCGCGGCTCGCTGAAACGTACATCCAGCCTCCAATCTCGGCTATGCCCAGCGGCATGAGCGCCGATTTCCACACCTACGATGTCGCGATCGCGGGGGGTGGCGCCAGTGGGACGCTCACCGCTTTGAATCTACTCGCGCTGGCCGACGGCCCTATACGGGTTGGCCTCTGGGACGACGACGGCCGATTCGGTCAAGGTGTCGCCTATAGCACAGTTCACCCGGAACACCGGCTGAATGTCCCGGCGCGGAGCATGGGCGCCTGGCCCGACCGACCCACCCATTTTCTGGAGTGGCTCCGTGCCACCGGGCTTGAGGTGGCAGACGGTGATTTCGTCCCGCGCGCACGGTACGGCGCCTATCTACAGGAGCTCCTGTACCGGGCACAGCGCCGGCCGTCGAGGGGAGCGCTGACCCTTCACGCTGAAGCGATGAACGAGGTCGAGCCGACCTCCGATGGGATGACTGGGCGCCTGACGTCGGGCGTCGGTTGGCGGGCCAAAGCCCTGGTCCTCGCGATCGGCAATCAGCTGCCGGCAAACCTCCGTGTGCCGGATCACGGCGTCTACGGCTCGGCCGCCTACCACCGATCGCCTTGGAGCACCGACGCGCTGGCGGGGATACCAGCCGATGCCGCCGTGCTGCTCTTGGGTGCCGGCCTCACCTCGGTGGACGTGGTGGTCTCGCTGCGTGCCGCCGGCCATCGCGGGCCGATTCACGCGCTCTCGCGCCACGGGCTCTGGCCGCACCTGCATTCGCCTTTCAAACCCCTCAACGACGGCTGGAAGCCGCCGTTAGGTGGGTCCCTTCAGACGCTATTGCGGGCGGTACGCCATCGGGTTGCGCGGGCTCGACCCGAGGAGAGCTGGCAGGCGGTGGTGGATGCACTGAGACCTTTCAGCCAGCCCCTCTGGAGCAGCTTGAGTCTGGCCGACCAGCGGCGGTTCATCCGCCACCTCCGCCCGTACTGGGACGTCCACCGTCATCGGGTGGCACCGGAGCCGGGCGGCATGGCCGCGGCGCTGCGGGAGGAAGGAGCGCTCACAACCCACGCGGGCCGGCTCCTTGAGTTCCGTCCCGAGAGCGGAGAAGTGGTGGCGACCTTTCGCCCGCGTGGGGAAGGATCTCCTCGGCAGCTCAGGGTCTCTCGGGTGATCAACTGCACCGGTCCGGCCACGCTCTCATCCGCGGCTCCACCGCTGCTCGACGGGCTTCTGCAGCGGGGCGAGGCGGTGCTCGACCCTCATGCGCAGGGGCTTCGAGCCGACCTACCGGGTGCGCTGCTCGACAAGGAGGGTCGTACTTCGAATCGGCTCTTTACCCTGGGGCCGTTGCGCAGAGGAGAGCTTTGGGAGACCACCGCGGTCCCAGAGATCCGGGCCCAAGCGCAAGCCCTGGCCAGAGCCCTGCTCGGCGACTGATTCGATTTCCAAGCAGCCGAAAAGACTTATTGGCCGCGCAGGTCGCCATCGACCAAAGCCGGCCCCGGAAACCCGGGTCGGTTCCTGGGCGAAAATGGGGGGACACTCTTCCTTCAGGTTTGACCCCTCATGACCGCCTCATTGAAACCCAATCCTGCAGGCCTCGTGGTGGGCACCCTGACAGGGGCCGGCGCAGGCATAGTCACCTATCGACATGCACGCCGGACCGAGCTGGAACGTCTACCAGAGGGGGTCGAGGCGCTGGACGGTGCCGCCAAAGGCCGGATTGCCATAAAGACGACCTTGGGGGCGACCACCGGCCTTTTCGCAGGGTACATCGGCGGTTCGCTGGCACGCGATGTGATTGTCGAGAACAGGAGCGGAAAAGGACTCAAGGAAAGCTTCGGAACGGTCTTCAACAAAGAGGGGCTCAAGACCGCCCTCTTCAAGGGCGGAACGAACCCCATCGTCATCCAGACGCCACCCCTTCCAAGTGCGGATGGCACCGCCGGCGGCACAGACGGCAAGCTCAACACGACCGGTGGCCTGCCTGGCGCAGTCGACGGGGGCCTCCCGGACGATGCCAAGCTGGCCGACGCCGCCGCCGTTCCCCAGTCCACTCCCCCTGAAGCTATCACCGATACGCCCACCACCAACACTCCTGCTGCCACGACTCCCGCTGGTCATCCTCCAACTGCAGGTGTGGTGCACGAGTATGGGTCCCTTGTAGACAGGACGTTCGGAACACCCAGTAATCCTGGCGTTATAGCGGAGCTTTTGGAAGGCTCGTCAGCGACCTTCCCAGTTGACGGAAGGCCTGTTTCGTTGGCCGATCTCGATGCCGTAGCCAACGCAATCCGTCGCGTTGCGTCCGACGGCCAAGTCACAATTGCCCTTGCCCACGGCGATGCCCTTTCCCGATTCAAGGATTCGCTCCAAGTGGCCCTACGCGACGAGCTTCGACAGCTGCCCGTTGACAAATTCGGAGAGGTGGCTAAACGAGTTCTCGGTCCACAAATGGCTTTGGGGTCGCAACACGAGACCTCAATGCAAATTGCTAATTACTTAGCCGTCAATGCATCTCTTGTTGCTGAGACAAGGGCAGGGCTTAGAGGGGGGTATTGGGGAGAGGCTCTCCGCAGCGTGGCTCTACCGATCCTGCCCTAAGAAAGTCCCTAATCTGATCGCAGCACTTTGGAGAGCACCTGCGCGGTGAATTTCACCAGCGGAATCACCCGCTGGTAGTTCATCCGAGTGGGGCCGATCACCCCGACGGCGCCAAAGACCCGGTCCTCGGTGCCGTAGGGGCTGGCGATCACCGAGACCTCGCCGGCGGAAGAGAACTCGCTCTCCGCCCCGATGAAAATCTGCAGCTCGCCCGCACGCTGAACCCGGTCCAGCAGCTCCAACAGCTTGCTCTTCTCGTCCAGGGACCGAAAGAGCGCGCGAACCCGCTCCACGTCCGCGAAGTCCGGGGAGCTCAGCAACGCGCCGGTCCCTTCGATAATCACCGGCAGTACAGCCAGCGACTGACGCTGAGGCTCGGTCGCCGCCATCCCCATCTCCAGCGCGCGGGTGGTGAGCCGGTCTACTTGAGCCCGCTCTTGATCCCGCTCGCTCAGGAGCCGCTGCTGAACCTGTTCTACGGGGAGGAGCTGCAACAGCTCGCTCAAATAGTTGGAGGCGCGGACCAACTCCTCGGGAGAGATCTCAAAGGCGATCGCGATCGCCCGATTCTGGACCTGGCCATTTTCCCCCACCAGCACCGCGAGCAGCCGATCCTCCCGCAGCCGCAGGAAGTCGATCCGCTTGAGCTTGAGACCGGAGACCTTGGGCTTGAGCACCACCCCCGCGTGCTGGGTGAGAGAGTGAAGAACGCGCGACGCTTCCGCCACTGTCCCTTCCACGTCGCTCTCGCGAGCGATGCCCTGCTCAATCTGCACCCGCTCCAGTTCGGTCGGGGTGCCCAGCTTGATCAGGGTGTCGATGTAGAAGCGGTAACCGATGTCGGTGGGGACGCGGCCAGCCGAGGTGTGGGGTTTCTCGAGATATCCGAGCGCCTCCAGATCGGCCATCACGTTGCGGAGGGTGGCCGACGAGACGTCGAACTCCGCACGCCGCACCAGCTGCTGGCTGCCGACCGGATCGCCGGTGGCAACGTACTCCTGCACGATCGCTCGGAGAACCTCCCGCTCTCTGTCTCCCAGTGAATCGCCCATGTTGTTCTTTTGGGAATGGTACGGCAGCCACGTCTTGACATTCAACTTCGGGGCCTGGCTCAAGGTTATCGACTCGGAGTCGACGCTCGAGCTCGAGCCTTCACTGCTCATCTGCCCCGCGCCGCTGCCTCCTCCTGAGGCCCTGCGCTGCAGGGCAGGTTGTCGCAAGGCCTGTAGAACAGCTCGCTTCCCCAAAGCCGGACGGGACCCTCCTCCTCAGTGCGGTCCGCCAGCTCCAAGTTGCCCGTGGCCACCTCCAGGATCAGCGCCCAGGGGCCGGCCTCTCCGCCGCAGGCAAGGAGCAGCCGGCCTCTCCCCTCCAGCCAGCGGGCGCGCTCCACGAGACAGGGGGCCTGCTGGGCCCGTTTTTCCAGTGCCCCAGCGCTGTAGAGCCCCAACCAACCACCGGCAACTACGGCCAGCAGCTCACCTCCCGGCGCGACTGCAATCGAAGCGCCGTTCTCGGCTCCAGCCAGCAGCCGAACCCAAGCGTAGACCCTGCCCGAGGGCGCGATGGAGAGCAGTCGACCCTGCCCGTCGACGACGGCCGCGCCGTCCGCATGACCGGCCAACGACAGCGCCCTCAGTGAACCCCTCCGGACCGGCTGGCTCTCCCCGAACAGGGGCGGGGCGATCCGGACGAGCTCAGGCCCGTC
>JBGTHI010000287.1:0-1725 GCA_041746295.1 Myxococcaceae bacterium | reverse complement strand
CGTCCGTTTCACCATCAACGCAATGTTCCTGGGGCTGTTCGCGGTCCTCTATCACCTGTTGCTATCCGGCCGGGTGAAGCTGGCGCGGATCGCCGAAGAGACGGCGATCAAGAAGCGGCTGAACGAGGTGGAGGAGCGGGCAAGGACCTTCAGGCTGGTGAGCTCTAGTAGCCGAGAGACTTCTCCGGAGCAGGAGTTGGAGCTGAAGGACCAGGAGAAGTGGCTGGTGGCTTCGGTCAAAGAGGTGGAAGGAGCAGTGGGCACGGCTCTGGAGGTCGCCGAGGCGGCGCTCCACACCCATACCTGTGTGGCCTTCCTGCTCTCCAGCGACGATCGCACGCTCAAGCTGCACGACTGCCGCTCTGCCTCCGACAACGTCACGCGCCAGCGCTTCCCGGCGGGAGAGGGAGTCCTGGGCAGCGTGCTCAAGCGGCGGGTGCCTCTTCGCATGCATGCGCCGGCGGGCTTGAAGGGCGTCACCTATTATGAAGACGGCCGCCCGGACGTGAAAGCGCTCCTCGCCACGCCAATCATCGACGCGGGAGGATCGATGCGTGGCCTGTTGGTAGCCGATCGGATCGAGGGCGGAGAGTTCAGCGAGTCGGACGAGAAGGTGCTCGGCGCGGTGGCGACCCAGCTGTTGCGGGCGATGGAAGTCGAGCGGGTGATGACCTACATCCGCAAGAGCCGCGACGAGAAGGACAAGTTCTTCCACGCGATCGAGGAGCTGAACCGCGCCGGAAGCCCGGAACAGGTCTTTCCGGCGGTGCTGGAGGCGACCCGGCAGTTGGGCAGCCTCGAGTTTTGCGCGGTGACCCTGGTCAACGAGGTGAATGGGAGCCGAATCCACCGGATTGCCCGGATGACCGGCGTGACGGCGCCCGGCCGCGACGGACGGGATGGGGTCGAGGGCTATAGCTTTGCGGACAACACTGGGCTGGTGGCCAACGTGGTCCGCTATGGAGCCCCGCTCCCGGGACGCGACCTCGGAGCGATGGACAAGCAGGTGATCTTCGACAGCGACATCCAGGTAAGGGGGCTGGCGGCGCTGAAGATCTTCCCGCTGACCTCGGGCAACCGGATCCTTGGCACCCTGGTGGTCGGTTCGCGCAGCCGCGGCACAATGGATCAGGAGCTCTTGCGGATGATCGAGGTGATTGCCCTGCAGGCGGCGCAGGCGGTGCAGCGAGCACAGCTCTATGAGCAGATGGAGAAGATGGCCACGACCGACGGGCTTACCGGTCTGCTTAACCATCGGACGCTCCAGTCGCGCGCCGACGAGATCCTGGCTCAGGCGCGCCGGTACAATCGGAAGTGCTCGGTGCTGCTCACCGACATCGACCACTTCAAGGCGGTCAACGACACCTACGGCCATCCCACCGGAGATCTCGTGCTCAAGGGCGTGGCGCGGGTGATCAAGCGTAAGGCGCGCGACACCGACGCGGTGGCCCGCCACGGCGGCGAGGAGTTCGCGGTCCTGATGCCGGAGACCGACGCCGAGGGAGCCCGGGTGATTGCGGAGCGGATCCGCGAGGCGGTGGAGAACGAGGTGTTCCAGAGTGAGCTGGGGCCGGTAAAGGTGACGCTCTCGATCGGGATCGCGACCTTCCCGGATCATTCTTTGGAGAAGAAGCCGTTGATCGAGCTGGCCGACCAGTGCCTCTATATGGCAAAGCGACAGGGCCGGAATCGGACGGTGGGTGTCGACGTGCTGCGCGGGCGCAA
>JBGTHI010000286.1:0-4857 GCA_041746295.1 Myxococcaceae bacterium | reverse complement strand
CAGCAACTCCTCGACCGCCTCGGTCTCCGATTGCCTGACCGCCTTCGTCCCAGCCACGCCCCACCCTGAAATGTAGTGCCAACTTGTCGGCGTAAGTCCCAGTAACTACTTATTTGCCCGGGCTGAACTGCGGAAGTTGGGTTAGTCGAAGGTAATTTACGGAAAGCGTTCATACGCCCCCCTACTCCACACGGGTCTCACCGATCAACCGGGCAATCGCCTTACCGAACCCCTTACGCCCGGAGTCGCCCCCCGCTACCCTCCTCGCATCTCGATACCACTGCTGCCATCTATAGCCGTAGGAGCCCCGATGATGACGTCGTTGCGCTGGGACCTGTTGCTGGATCAGAAGCCCAAACCGATCCGTGAGCATCTCCTGGATGAGGTGGCACAGCTGATGGCGGGAGAGCTCGAACGCTGGCCTCTGCCGCTAGGGGACTTCGACCTGGAATCGCTGAAGGCGTTCGCTCCTCTTATGGAACCGGATGCTCCCCGGCCACCAAGGGCCGCCTACGAGGAGGCCTTCAGGCTCACCCGCTGGGAGCTGGCGCGTGAGCTGGAGGCCTGCGACGAATATTTCCGGAATCGCCGGTGGGAAGAGCGAGGGCTGCCTCGAGAGGCCCGCACTTCTCTCCTCTTCCTGAGCCGCTGGATGGTCGAGCAGATGCTCTCCCTGGGAGAAGCGACGGGAGGGAAGATCAACCGATCCGGGATGCGCCAGTGCCTGGAGCGGATCGAACACCGCTTTCGGGCTTTCGCCGATGCGGGCAACATGCAGTAAGACGGGGGTGTGATTGCCCCGGACTCAACGTTGGACGGTCGGCGCAGGCGACGATACGTCTTCGCCATCCTCTGGCTGTTCGTTTTCGCAGTGCTGTTTACCTTTCGGGGGGCGGTCCTCCCCTTCGCCGGCGCGGCGCTGATTGCCTATCTGATGGCGCCCTGGGTCGACAGGCTCAGTCAGCGCTCGATCCGGGGCCGTCCCATCCCGCGCTGGGCGGCGGTGCTGATCCTCTACGCCCTCTTCTTCGCGGTGGTCTATCTCGCGCTGATCGCCCTGGTTCCTCCGCTCTATCGCGAGCTGGCCCGGATCACCCGGGATGCCATGGAGGAGGTCAACGCCCTGACCCCGGAGCGGATCCGCGAGCTCGCCGGACGGATTGAGCACTGGGTCAGCGCCCGTGGCATCCCTGTCGACGTCAGCGGTCCGCCCGCGCCCTGGGTCACTCCCAACTCGGGGCTCAGCGTCTCATTTAATCTCGAGGCGCTGATCCAGGGCTTCGCTGCCCGCGCTTCCCAGTGGACCCGCGAGCACCTGCGCGACATCGTCTCGCTCTCCAGCCGGCTGGTTGGAGGCGTGCTGACCTCCGTCTTCATGCTGTTCTTCATGTTGATGGTGGCGGCCTTCTTCTCCATCGACATCCGCAACATCCGCGCCTACGTGAAGGGTTTGGTTCCCCACGAGTACGCGGAGGATGCGGCAGTGCTGGTGCGGAGGATCGACCGGTCCCTGGCGGGCGTGGTGCGGGGTCAGGTGACCATCTGCCTGGTGAACGGCGGGCTGACCCTGGTGGGGCTGCTCCTCTTCAAGGTCCCCTTCGCTTATCTGCTAGCGCTGGTCGCCACCTTCCTCAGCCTGATCCCGATCTTCGGCGCCATCATCAGCTCGGTGCCGATCTGCCTGATCGGCCTCGCCCAGCGTTGGCAGACGGGGTTGGCGATGCTGTTCTGGGTGATCGGAATCCACGCGCTGGAGGCCTATCTTCTCAATCCCAAGATCATGGGCAGCGCGGCGCGGATCCACCCGGTGATCGTGGCCTTCTCGCTGATCGCCGGCGAGCGGACCTTCGGTCTGGTGGGCGCCCTCTTCGCGGTGCCGATCGCGGCGATCGTGGTAGCTTGCTTCGACTTCGCCAGGCAGAAGGGGCAGGCGGTCACCGCACCCTGAAGGAAGCCTCCGGGCGGCCGTGGCTGAGCACAATCTGCTTCTGGAGCCTCCGCCGGAAATCAGTCTCGACTGAGCCCCTGCCTTCGGCGCAAGGGCGCTTTCCTAGGGGGGACAAGATCCTAGCAGCTGCAGAGAGCCGCCTGAGGTCGCTCGCCCGGCAGGGTGCCTCCTCACACCGGACTGTTGACGAGACCCTTGCCCGGGCGTTGGATGGCGCCAAACACACGCCGTGCTTGGGGGGGAATCGATGCTCGCAAACTATCCGATGACGACGATGCTGCCTGTGGTGGACCTTCCGCGGGCTCAACGCTTCTACGAACAGAGTCTGGGGCTCAAGCCCCTGGGCGCCCAGCCCAACGGAACCTTCCTCTTCGACTGCCACGGCTCGCAGCTCGCCCTCTATCCCCGAGACCAGACCAAGGCCGACCACACCGCGGTCAGCTTCGAGGTCGAGGACATCGAGTCGGAGGTGAAGGACCTCACGCGCCGGGGCGTCGAGTTCCAAGACTACGACCTGCCGAACTCAAAGACCGTAAACAAGGTCTGCGTGATGGGCTCGGAGAAGGCCGCCTGGTTCAAGGACACGGAGGGAAACATCCTCTGTCTCCACCAATCCCTTCTCTAGAGGCACGGGGAATCCCTCTCCACCTGAGCTCTCCATTTTTGAGCCAACGGGAAACGGAAACTTGTTGATCGACCAGACGAAAACCCCTGCATATGGCTCTTCCTCAGGTTTCGCAACGTTTGGTCGATCCCTCCTACGCGGGGCTCCGTCGGGCCCGCTACAATCGCCAGCAGGTTCTCGACGCGCTGTCGGATCCGTCGACCGATGCGCTGACATTGCGTGTCCGGAAGAGCGACAAGGGGCCAGTCCTGATCGCATTCAAGGACGGCGTTGGATGGGAAATTCCGGCGTCCCCCGGACAAAGCGTCCGGTTCGTGCCCGTAAAGCTTGCGGCGACCCCTCAGGAGGTGGACGCCCAATTTCAAAAGGACAGCTTCGATCTCCACCCCCATACGGTCACCGTCCTGCCCACTCCGTTAAACACCCGCCGATACGACGTATCGGATTCGTTTCAAACCATTCAGGGGGTACGACGGACGGATCCCGACGTCGTAGGTCCACGACTGGGTGACGACACGGAGCTGTCTACCCCTCCTCTCCTTCTCCAGCCATTGTGGACTGGCCAGCTCGCCGACGAAAATGGATCATACATAGCTCTTGTGGGAGAAGCCCAACGGATCGGTTGGCCCCCGGACAACCTCGGCTATCAGCTCCTCGTGGAGAGCCGAGGGGGCATGGTTCCAGTGCATGGAGACGGCGGTCATACTTCCCCGGAGGGCATCAAGCTTCATACCGCCCAAGGCCAACTGCTCGTTCCGGCCAACGGAGAAGAGGATACCCTCTTTATACCAAGGGGCGGAATGGCGTCCTATCCGGTCGAAGAGCTTGGACGAAGGCACCCCATGGCGGTGGCGATCAATGAGGCCGTGACGCAACACAACCTGAATCAAGAACCGGTGCCAGCGATCGATCTTAACGCCGCCCCGCGCGCTTTTTGAAAGGGGGTTTGCAACCACGCGCTCAGTGCTTCGCCCACTCCCCGCTTCCATGATTGGCAAGGAACCGACCGCGGCTTCTACCGGTTCATCGAGCCCAGGAACTCGGCGTTCGACTTGGTCGAACGCATGTGCTTGAGCACGAACTCCATGGCGTCGATCGGCGTAAACGGGTGGAGCACCTGACGCAGCGCGGTCACCCGGATCAGATCCTCTGGCGGAAGCAGGAGCTCCTCTTTCCGGGTGCCGGACTTGTTGATGTCCAGGCAAGGGAAAATCCGCTTCTCCATCAGCTTGCGATCGAGAACGATTTCAGAGTTACCGGTCCCTTTGAACTCCTCGAAGATCACCTCGTCCATCCGGCTGCCGGTGTCGACCAGCGCAGTGCCGATGATGGTGAGCGAGCCGCCCTCCTCGATGTTTCGCGCCGCGCCAAAGAACCGCTTCGGCTTGTGTAACGCGTTGGAGTCGACGCCGCCGGAAAGGATCTTTCCGGAGGGCGGGACCACGGTGTTGTAGGCGCGGGCCAGACGGGTAATCGAGTCGAGCAGGATGCAGACGTCCCGCTTTTGCTCCACCAACCGCTTCGCCTTGTCGATCACCATCTCCGCGACCTGAACGTGGCGCGTGGCCGGCTCATCGAAGGTGGAGGAGACCACCTCACCCCGGACGCTCCGCTCCATGTCGGTGACCTCTTCCGGCCGCTCGTCCACCAGGAGGACGATCAGGAAGATGTCGGGGTGGTTCTGGGAGATCGCATGGGCGATGTTCTGCAACAGGACCGTCTTACCGGCCTTGGGCGGCGCGACGATCAGGCATCGCTGCCCCAACCCGATCGGCGTGAACATATCGATGATCCGGGTGGTCATCTCCCCGCCCTCGTGCTCCAGCTGAAGCTTCCCGGTGGGATAGAGCGGAGTCAGATTGTCGAACAGGATCCGCTCGCGCGCCTCCGGCCCGAACGGATCGACGAAGTTGACCTTGTCCACCTTCTGCAGCGCGAAGAACCGCTCGCCCTCGCGCGGCTGACGGATCGGGCCACTGACGGTGTCGCCCGCGCGCAGGTTGAAGCGCCGCATCTGGGACGGCGAAACGTAGATGTCGTCCGGGCTCGGCTGGTAGTCGGAGTCGGCGCTGCGCAAGAATCCGAAGCCGTCGGAGAGCAGCTCCAGCACCCCCTCGGCATGAACCTCGAAGCGCTTGTCCGCGATGCCGGAGAGGATGGCGAAGATCAGGTCCTGCTTCTTGAGCCCCTGCGCCCCCTCGATGTTGAGATCCGAAGCCATTCGGGACAGCTCGGTGATCTTCATCCGCTTCAGGTCATTCAGACGGATGACCTGCATCGGCTC
>JBGTHI010000285.1:0-20914 GCA_041746295.1 Myxococcaceae bacterium | reverse complement strand
GACGCTCTATGGGACGCTGGCGCGCGAGCGGCTCCGCGAAAACGGGAGCGCCGGGCTTTATCCCTTCGGCCCGCTGCCGCCGAGCGCGCAGAGGAGCGTCTCGGCCGGCGAGGTCACGGGGCTCGAGTTGGCGCAGTCGCTGGCGCGGTGCGGGCTGCTGCGTGATGCCTCCAGGGAGCTGAACCGCCGGGTCACTTCGGTACGAGGCACCGAGGCGGCCCTGAGGTTGGGCCGGGCGCTGCAGCGCATGGGCGAATACGGCTTCGCTCATGCAACCGCCGCCCGAGCTCTGTGGGGCACCGCCTACGCACAACGGGTGCCAGACGCCTTATTGCTGCTCTATCCCCAACCGTTCGAGGAGGCGGTCCGGGCTGCGGCCAAGGCCGAGGCGATCGACCCGTTCTGGATGTGGTCGTTGATGCGGCGGGAGAGCGCCTTTCGTCCCGACGTGACCAGTACTGCCGATGCGCGCGGCCTGATGCAGATGCTTCCCAAGACGGCGCGCGCGGTGGCCGAAGCGTTGTCTTTGCCGATACCGGAACCGGGAGATCTGTATCGGCCCGAGCTAAACGTGCGGTTTGCGGCGTGGTACCTGGCCGCGCTGCAGAAAAGGTTCGGCCATCCAGCGCTGATTGCCGCCGCCTACAACGCCGGCCCCACAGCGGTTCTCCGATGGCTGGACGAACGCGGCGAGCTCCCTATGGACGCCTTCATTGAAGAGATTCCGTTTAAGGAAACCCGCGCTTACGTGAAGCAGGTCTGGGCAGACTACCACCTGTATCACGCGTTGTATGGCACGGGCGCCGTGCGACCTCCGGTCGACCTCGTCGTGCCAAAGCCCGCAGAGGACGGCGTGGCCTTCTAGGATCCGCTCGTCGCCGAAGGACCCGTTGTCGGCGTATGTGGGTGGGATCTAGCTGGGCCGCTCCGCCTGCAGCAGCTCGCCGACCTCGTCCTCATCCAAGGTCCGTCCATCCCGCGCCATCGTCAGCGCGTTGATGTTTCCCTCTTCCAACTCGACGTGCGCCCCCTTGCGCCACTCGGTGGTGAACGAGCCGCCGTCGATCAGCTTTCCGACCACGGTCCCCTCTTCCCAGGATACCACCTCCAGCCAGAGGTCTTCGTTGGTGGTTTCCTTGCCGGGATGGCTCTCAAATGGCGCCCGTACCAGGAAGCCGAGCGGCTCCATCAACCCCCGGCGCTGAAAACGCGCCTTGAAGGCCGGAAGCCACTCCAGCGCCTGCATCCGGAGCGCTTCGTGCTCCTCCGGACTCTCCCGGTCAAAACGCTCGCGGTATGGCCTGAGCAGCTCGGCCAGGGTATGGCGGCCCCCGGACGAGACCACAGTATAGAAAAGCCCTTCATGCCCCTCAAAGGATTCAAGCGGCACACCCAGGAGGTTCATCCGCGCCTCTTCGGAGGGCAACAGAATGAACGATTCCCCTTCGCTGGTCTCCACCGGAGCCCGAAGCGCCGGGCCATGGCCGAACGCCAAATCGGTACAGAGCTCCCGAAGGAAGGTCTCCGCCGCCAAGAGATCCTCTTCGCCCAAGTGAAAGGCCTCCACGTCGCGAACCCCGAACTTCTCCAGCCCGTGCGAATGAACCCAGAGCGGGCTCGACCCCTCGGTGGCTTCCACCGCATGCAGGTTAACGTGATCGCGGACGTCAAACTCCAGCTCGGTGATTTCAACCACGTCATCGACATCGTGGAGCTTGTAGGATGTCAGGTCCAGCAGAACTGAACCGACCTGCTCCATAATCGAGCGAGCACACCAGAGCGCCTCGAAGACCGCTACCGACGGCTGCGGCTTTCCCGGTGAGAATGAGAAAGCGTAGCTGCTCTTCGCCTTCTTCAGCGCCTTTCGCGCCCTATCGCTACCGGTAATCAGGTCTTTGGGAAGCGTGAGCGACGGAGCACCGCTCTTGAAGCGCACCTCCACCCGGGTATCACCGGAGACCACCGAGAAAAAGATCCCCTCCTCGCCGGAAATGAACTCCACCTCGTCCGGGTCGAACGAACTCTGAAGCGCCTCGAGATCCAGCGGCGCAGCGGTCTCCGCGGCGACGAGATAGACGTCCTTCATGGTCTCCGCGTGCCCGACCTCATGAAAAACCACTATCCGTCCACCGCCTCTCGGTCAATGTCAGAAAGGAGCTACAGTGCGTTGCATGTCGATTCCGATCCGGTCGCTGCGCGCGCGGTTCGTTCATTGGATTGGCCTGGGAATGGTGGTGGGCTGCACCCACACCGGCGTGCCACCCGTCTCCGACTGGGAACAGGCCGAGAGCGACCTGCGAACCGGGCGCGGTAGAGAGGCGCTCCCCGTCTTGGAGGCCATGCACCGGAAGAACCCAAAAAACTATGCTGTTGGTCGGGCCCTCGTGGAAGCACACGTGCAGGCAGGCAGCACCATCGCCCTGGCGGACAGGCTGTCGGACGCCTCCACGCCGGTGCAGCACTACATGCGCGCGCTGGCGCTCTTCGCGCAGCGAAGCGAGGTCACCCCAGAGGTGCGCAAGGAGTTCGACCGGGCGATCGAAGAAGATCCCAAGCGCGCCGAAGCCCGGTACCGCTTGGGGCTAGCGTTGCTGGAATCGGACCGTCCTGAGGAGGGCTTAGAACCCCTTCGCCGCGCGTCCAAGCTGGCGCCCCACCGCCGGGTGATCCTCCTCCCGCTGGCGAAGGTCCTGTTCAAGACCGGGGACCCCGCCGGCGCGGCGGCGGCACTGGGGCGCGCGGTCTCATTGGGCCCCAACCGCGAGGAGGTTGCCGTCGCGCGAACCCTGATGGCCGCTCGGGATCCCTTCGTCGCCCTGCCGGTCGAGGTTCGGGGCGACTTTGAGCGCGGCTTGCAGGCGCTGGAACAGGACCAGCCGCAGGAAGCGCTGGTCGACTTCGACAAGGTGGTGGCCGATAGGCCGGAGCTGCCTGCGGGTCACCTGATGCGAGGTCTGGCGTTGCAGCGGCTGAGCGATATCGGGGCGGCCGCAGAGGCGCTGCGGCATGCCGATGAGCTGGATCCACCGCAAGCGCTGCCACAGCTCTACCTGGGCAACCTCTACCTGGGGCAAGGGCAGCAGGATGCGGCACTCGCACAGTACGCCGCGGCGATCGCGCAGAACCCTCTTCTAGACGAGGCCTATCTTCGCCAAGGGGAGCTCGGGCTGGAGCGAAAAGATCTGGAGCTGGCGCGTCGCTCTTTCAAGACCCTCACCTTCTTGAGCCCCGATGATGTCGGGGTGAGGCGGCGGCTGGCGGAGACCCTCAAGCTCCAGGGCGATTCGGATGGAGCGGAGCACGAACTGCGCGTCGCCTTGGGCCAGGAGCCCGGTCATGTCGAGCTTCGCCTGCGGCTGGCTCAACTCTATGCCGAGCGTTGCCAGCCCGAAACCTCCCCACCCGAGCGCCAAAGGTTCGCGGCGCAGGCTCGCAGGGAAGCACAGAAGGTCTTGGAGGCCGATCCGGAGAATCCGACTGCCCTCGTCTTGTTGGACCGTCTGGCGTCAAAGTAGCCGACCAACGGGCTCTGTCCTTAGACTTTCCGCGGATGAGCGAGGCGCCCCTACCTCCGAAAGGCCCGGTGGCCCGGCCCACCCGATCCGCAGCACGCGCGATCGCCTCAGAGGAAGCACTACCGCCCAGGAACGCAGGGGCTCGCTTTCGCAGCACGGCAGAAAATTGGGGGTTGAACCTCTTCTCCATCGGCAAGGATGCCTGGGCACAGGTGCGCCGGGCCGATCTCTATACCAAGCTCAAAGCAGGGGTATTGGGGCTGTGGGCGGCACTGGCGATCGCGGGGGTGATGGTCGCCTGCCCCCAAGGCTTGACCCCGGGGAACAGCTTGGGAGCAGAGTTGATCCTTGCCGGAGACAGTGATCGACCGATCTATATGATTCGCAACAGCTCATCCGACCTCTGGGAGGACGTTACGGTCGTCGTGAATGGCGATTACCGACTCTCAGTTCCGCGAATAGAAGCGGGGCGGGACGTCACCTTCGGACCCAAGCAGCTGTTAGGTCCAAACGGAGCCCTGGCCCCCACGTCCCTCACCGTGACCGACGTCGAGCTGCGCACCGACGACGACGAGGTCCGGCTGATGAGGGAGGGCCGCATACGCTAGGCGGCTGAGCTATCGACGGGCCTCAGGGCACGGAAGTGAGGCGCACGATGGGTCGGGTTTGAGCCGGTCACCCCTCCGCCTTCGCGGCTGGGTTGAGTCTCGCGGAACCGTCTAGCTCGCTGGCGCCTCGACCTTGGCGCTCTTTTCAGCCGCAGGAGCCGCCGCGGATCGGTCAACCAACTCGAGCAGGGCCATCTCCGCCGCATCGCCCTTACGGACGCCTACGCGAAGGATCCGGGTGTAGCCTCCCGGCCGCTTGGCGTAGCGATCCTTCAGCTCGTTGAAGACCTTGGTCAGGACCCCCTTGTTCCGTACGGTTCGGCCAGCGAGCCGGATGTTGGAGAGACCACCCTTCTTGCCCAGGGTGATAATCCGCTCCGCCAGCCGCCGGGCCTCCTTGGCCTTCGGAACGGTCGTGGTGATCCTCTCGTGCTCGAGCAAAGAGGTGACCATGTTGTCCAGCATGGCCAGCCGGTGGCTGGTCTTCCGCTGGAGCTTTCGTCCGCCTACGCGATGCCTCATTGCCTGCTCCGATGGACCTCTTCCGAGGCCGCCCCCCTGCCGTATCAGGTACAGGGGAAAGGGCGGCCATCTTCTAAAGAAGAGGACCGCCGGTAGCTACCGCCTACTTCTCTAGACCTTCTGGGCGGCCGATACCGCAGCGGCCGCCGGAACCGCCGCCTTCGGGGGCCAGTTGTCCAGCTTCATGCCCAGCGCCAGACCCATCTCGGAGAGGATCTCCTTGATCTCCTTCAGCGACTTACGGCCGAAGTTCTTGGTCTTGAGCATCTCCGACTCGGTCTTCTGGACCAGGTCGCCGATGGTCTTGATGTTGGCCTGTTGGAGGCAATTCTGAGAGCGGACTGAGAGCTCCAGCTCGTCGACCGAGCGGAACAGATTCTCGTTCAGCTTGGCCTCCTCCTTCGGAGCCTCCACCGCCATCGGCTCCTCGGCCTCATCGAAGTTGATGAAGACCGTAAGCTGCTCCTTGATGATCTTCGCCGCATAGGCGACTGCATCCTGGGGCGTGACCGAGCCGTCGGTCCAGACCTCGAGGGAGAGCCGGTCGTAGTCGGTGATCTGCCCGACGCGGGCGTTGGTCACCTGGTAGTTGACCTTACGAATCGGAGCGAACAGAGAATCGACCGGGATGGTGCCGATCGGGGCACCCGGGATCTTGTTGACCGAGGCCGGCACGTAGCCACGGCCGCGGCGAGCCGCCATCTCCATCCGGATCTTGCCGCCCTCCGCGAGGGTCAAGATCGGATGGCCCGGGTTTAGGATCTCCACCTGGTCGTCGGCGATGATGTCACCCGCCTTGACCTCCTTGGGACCCTCCGCCTCGATGCGGAGGGTCTTCACCTCGTTGGTGTGCATCCGGAGGAGCACTTCCTTGAGGTTGAGCACCACGTCGGTCACGTCTTCGACGACGTCGGGGATGGTGCTGAACTCATGGTCAACGCCCTCCACCTTGACCGAGGTGATCGCCGCACCTTGCAGCGAGGAGAGTAGCACCCGCCGAAGCGAGTTGCCCAACGTGGTTCCGAAGCCGCGCTCCAGCGGCTCTGCGACGAACTTGCCATAGGTCGGGGTGAGCGACTCCTGCTCCACTTCCATCCGACGGGGCTTGATCAGGTCGCGCCAATTTTTCGCTACGAAAGTATCTGCCATCTTCGTTCCGCCTTTGTTGGGCTCGCCACCGACTTCCCCACCCGAATGGCGGGAGGACGAATCCATGAAAAGGGGCGACCCATTCGATGGATCGCCCCGGGGTTTTCACGCCAGCTACTTTGAGTAGAGCTCGACGATCAGCTGCTCCTGGATCGGCATGGTCAAATCCTCGCGGTTCGGCACCGACCGGACGGAGCCCTTCAGCCCCTTCTTGTCGACGTCGAGCCACTGCGGGATGCCGCGCCGGTCCACCGTCTCCAGCGCCTCTTGGATCCGGAGTACCTTCTTGCTCTTCTCGTGAACCTCGATGTTCGATCCAGGCTTCACCGCGAACGACGGGATATTGACCCGGCGGCCGTTCACCGCGAAGTGGCCATGGCGGACCAGCTGCCGCGCCTCATTCCGCGTGTCGGCGAAGCCCATCCGGAAGACCACGTTGTCGAGACGGAGCTCAAGCTGCTGGAGCAGGTTCTCGCCGGTCTTGCCCTTGGCCGCCGAAGCCCGGTGGTAGTAACCGCGGAACTGCGACTCGAGCAGACCGTACATCCGCTTGACCTTCTGCTTCTCGCGGAGCTGCACGCCGTAGCCGGAGAACTTCACCCGGCCCTGACCATGCTGGCCGGGGGGATAGGGACGACGCTCGATCGCGCACTTGTCGGTGTAGCAGCGGTCGCCCTTCAGGTACATCTTGAGGTTTTCGCGCCTGCAGAGGCGGCATGAGCTGGCAAGGTAACGGGCCATGGTTGTGGTCTTCTCCGAAGCCTAAAGGCTTTCTTAGACGCGCCGGCGCTTGGCCTGGCGGCATCCGTTGTGGGGAATGGGGGTGACGTCGCGGATCGACGCGATCTTGATGCCCGCTGAGGCGATCGCCCGAAGCGCCGACTCACGGCCTGCGCCGGGACCCTTCACCAGCACGGTGACGTTCTTGAGGCCATGCTCCATCGCCTTGGCCGCCGCGTCGCCGGCCGCGACCTGCGCCGCGAACGGGGTCGACTTGCGGCTTCCCTTGAATCCACGCGCGCCTGCGGATGACCAGGAGATCACGTTCCCGGAAATGTCGGTGATAGTGATGATGGTGTTGTTAAAGGTCGACTGGATGTGGACCACCCCGTTCAGGATGCTCTTCTTACCCTTCCGTCGTGCCTTCTTCGCCGCCGCATCCGCCGTCGGTGCTGCTGCTGCCGCAGCCTCGGTGGTGGGAAGCGCTGGAGTCTCGTTGGTCTCTTCAGCCATGAATGTCAGATGCTCCTATTGGTAGATGGTCGCGGGAGACGAACGGCTATCCCCGCCCAGCCGGCGCTGCCGGCTTTGCCCGAACGATGCCGCGCTTGGGTCCCTTCCGGGTCCGCGCGTTGGTGTGAGTTCTCTGGCCACGCACCGGCAGCCCCTTGCGGTGACGCAAGCCGCGGTAGCAGCCCAGATCCATCAGCCGCTTGATGTTCATCGTCACTTCACGGCGGAGGTCGCCCTCCACTTTAAAGGTGGCCTCGACATAGTCGCGGATCTTCCGAGTTTGCTCTTCGGTCAGGTCGCGGACTCGCGTGACCAGGTCGACACCGGAGCTCTCACAGATCTCGGTCGCCCGCTGGGGGCCAATCCCGTAGATGTACTGGAGCGCAATCACTACCCGCTTCTGAGGGTTCAAATCGATACCTGCGATACGAGCCATCTCTTATCTCTTTCCGTAGGGCTATTTCTGGAGCTAACCCTGGCGCTGCTTGTGGCGGGGGTTGGCGGAGCAGATCACCCGGACGACTCCCTTGCGGAGGATGACCTTGCACTTGGCACAGACCTTCTTGACCGATGCGCGAACCTTCATGACAGACCCTCTTAGCTAAAAGCGATGCGACAGACTGCCCGGTTCCCGGCCCCCTACTTGGCCCGGTAGGTGATCCGGCCACGCGACAGGTCGTAGGGGGAGAGCTCCACCTTGACCTTGTCCCCAGGGAGAATTCGGATGAAGTGCATCCGCATCTTTCCCGAGATGTGCGCCAGCACCTTATGGCCATTGTCGAGCTGAACGCGGAACATAGCGTTCGGCAGGGGCTCCATGACGGTCCCCTCGACTTCGATGGCGTCTTCTTTGGGCAATCAAATCCTCTAAATTTCCGGCAAAACTGGTGCGGGGGCGCGCGGCAATACCACTTAGGCCGGCGGGAGGCAAGCGCAACTCGCTGTTTGAGCGGGGGCCGAATGCGCCCCCCGTGCCCCCGGGGAACTTACTTCGGCCCGGCCCCCCCCCCCAGTCGATGGAGGGGGCCCTCCCCAAAAACGATCGGAGGGAGCAAACCCCCACCCCCTCCCGTGCCTCCGCTTCGACCGGGACCCTGTGCGCTTCCTACGAGAGCCGGGTCAGGATCTCCGGTCCGTTCTCCGTGCAGAGAATGGTGTGTTCGAAGTGGGCCGACAGCTTCCCGTCTAGGGTCACCGCGGTCCAGTCATCCTCTAACACCCCGACCTGGTCCGTGCCCGCATTGACCATCGGCTCGACGGCGAGAACCATCCCAGGCTGCAGCCGGAGGCCGGTTCCTGGCCGCCCGTAATTCGGAACCTGGGGGGGCTCATGCAGCTTGCGGCCGATGCCATGGCCCACGAAGTCCCGGACCACCGAGAAGCCGCGCGATTCCACGTGCTCCTGGACGGCATGGCCGATGTCTCCGATCCGGTTTCCGGAGCGTAGCTCGGCGATGCCGCGGGTGAGCGAGTCGCGGGTGGCCGCGATCAGAGCTTCGGCCTCGGGCGAGATCCGGCCCACGGGAACGGTGCGGGCCGAATCACCGTAGTAGCCCTTGCAGACCACTCCGAAGTCGAGCTTCATGAGGTCTCCCGCGACCAACCTCCGGCGCTTGGATGGAATGCCGTGGACGACCTCGCTGTTGATTGATGCGCAGAGGCAAGCCGGGAAGCCGTTGTAGCCCTTGAAGGCCGGCTTGGCCCCCTTCCTTCGGATCAGATCCTCGGCCAGCCGATCGAGCTCGAAGGTGGATACTCCTGGCGCGACCGCCGCTTCGAGCGCGTCGAGGATCTCGCAGACGATCCGACCCGCTTCCCGCATCCGGGCGATCTCATCTGCACTCTTGATCTCCACCTGGCTCATCACGCAGTTCCGACTATCAGACTTCCAGATCCGGATCACCGCCCGGATTGAGCTCGAGTGTTCCAGGGGATTGCGTTTTTGACGCTTCCGGGAACCTTCCGGGAACAGTCAATTTTCGGGCGCGTACTCTGTTCGTTGATCGAACAAGCACATTAGGTGTGGCCGGTCGATCAAAGAAGATCGCGGCAGCCACCACCCGCGCCCTGAGAGGTGCAGACACCGCTCGAGAGTTCTCATTGCGTCTTCGTGGGCGACGGTGAGACCGACGCGGAAGCGGCCGCTGCGGCAAAGGTCGCCTTCATCGGCGTATCCTGACCGCCGCAGGCGCGCACGCCATTGCGAACAGCCCGCTCGAGCTCGGCGATCTGCTCGGTCAGCACGCTCTCACAAGAAACGGAGGACCTCCGCCCAGCGGCCAATGACGTGCTTCGCGGCGGCCCTTGCCCTCTCGGTCCCGGTAGCCAGAGCACAACCGACCGCAGCATTGCTGAGAAGCTCGAGGTCATTGTCCGCATCACCGACCGCGAGCAGCCCATCGGGGCTGATCCCTTGAGCCGAGCAGAAGGCCATCGCGCCCCTCCACTTGGAGACCCCGGGCGGTCTGACCGTAAGGGTCCAGCGCTGCACCACGTGGTCAGGAATGACGGTCGCCGAAAAGGAGCCCTGCTTCTGGATCCGCGCGGCCAAGGCTCGCAGCGGAGCCTCCGATCCGCCGACCACGCCGAACGCCAACACGCTCTCCGAGGCGAGCGCGGAGCCCAGGTCGACAGCGCATGTCGACCCTTCGACCATTCTCAGATATTGCGGGCTGGAGGAAGGGTGCTGACCCACCAAAATATCGCGGACTGGACGCTCCACGAATAGCACAGGCTCCAAGCGCGCCGCCGAGAACGCCTCGAGCAATGCTCGCGCCTCCCGTTCCTCGAAGGGGCAACGGTAGAAGGTGCTTCCCGTGGACAGATCGATCCCCACCGAACCGTCCAAGAAGACGCCGGGCAGGCACAATCCGTTCCGTGCCAGGAGCGATCGGGCCCGGGAGGGGCGTCGCGAAGTGGCAACAAGGATGGGTACTCTCGCACGCGTGATCTGCTCGATTGCGGCCAGCGTTTCCTCTGGAACGCGTTGGTCCGCGTCCCAGAGGGTGCCGTCCAGATCGGTTACCAGCAGGCTAATCATCCAGCTCCGAGCGGCGCATGGTCCTGGAAGACTGCAATTGGTCTACGGGTCTACGACTGCCCGCTTGATCTCGGTCAGGATCGCGTCAGGCGCGCCCACACCCGGGATCTCCCTCAAGAGGCCGCGCTCGCGGTAGTAGTCCTTCAGCGGCGCGGTCTGTTGGGAATACACCCTCAGCCGCTCGCGGATCCGGTCTTCCTTGTCGTCATCACGCTGAATCAGCGGCGTGGAGCAATGGTCGCAAACACCTGCCTTCTTGGGCGGGCTCTGGGTCACATGATAAACGCTGCCGTCCTTCGGGCAGCTGCGCCGTCCCGCCATCCGTGCGACCAACGCTTCCTCAGGCACGTCGATCGAGACCACCGCGTCGAGCGACTGCTTGCGGGACTCGAGGAGCTGGTCCAGCTTCTGCGCCTGAATCGCCGTGCGGGGAAAGCCATCCAGGATGAAGCCCCGTCCCGCGTCGGGCTTGGAGATCCGATCTTCGAAGAGGTCGATCACCAGCTGGTCGGGGACCAGCTGCCCCGCCTGCATGATAGGTCCAGCCTTCTGGCCCAACGGCGTCCCGTCGCGAACCGCCTGTCGAAGCATGTCGCCGGTCGAGATCTGCGGGACCTGGAACTCACTGATCAGCTTCTTGGCCTGAGTCCCCTTCCCCGCGCCCGGCGGGCCCAACAAAATAATCTTCACTCTTCGTCCCCCACCTACGCCGCCACGCGAAGGCGGCCGCGAATGCGCGGACCCCGAGGCCCGGCAAAGCCTTCATAGTTGCGGCTGATCAGGTGCCCCTCGATCTGCTGAACCGTGTCCAGCGCCACACCGACCACGATCAGCAGCGCGGTACCCCCGAAGGGAAACGGCACGTCGAGCAGGCCGCTGATGATCTGTGGTGTCACACAGATCGCTGCCAGGTAGATCGCCCCGCCAAAGGTGAGCCGGTTGAGCACCCGCTCGATGTAGTCTGCCGTCTGGCGACCCGGCCGGATGCCCGGTATGTAGCCACCCTGCTTCTTGATGTTGTCGGCGAGGTCGTCCGGACGGAAAACCAGCGCTGTATAGAAGTAGGAGAAAAAGATGATCAGCAGGACAAAGATGCCATCGTAAAGCCAGCGATTGGAGCCCAGCGCATTCTGGATCCCGTTCAGGAACGGAAACCAGGTGCCCAGGGTCGCAGGGAACGAGAGCAGCGTGCTGGCGAAGATCGGTGGGATCACGCCCGAGGTGTTCACCTTGAGCGGGAAGTAGGTGGCCTGGCCGGACATCACCGTTCGCCCGGCCATCCGCTTGGCATACTGCACCGGAATCCGCCGCATCCCCCGCTCGATGTAGACCACCAGACCCACCACCAGCAGCATGAAGGCAACCAGCGCCAGAGCGCCGCCGACATTGATCACGTCGGTTGAGACCAGATCCACCAGCCTCTTGGCGGATGCGGGGATGCCAGCCACGATGCCGGCGAAGATGATCAGCGAGATCCCGTTGCCAATGCCCCGCTCGGTGATTCGCTCGCCCAGCCACATGATGAAGGCGGTGCCGGCGGTGAGGCTGATCACCGTCATGAAGGTGAACCAGAAGTTGTCCACCGGGACGACGATTCGGTCGAAACCGGCCTGGTCGGGCGCCGAGCTCCGGCCCAGAGAGGCCAGCCACCGGGTGATGCTCACGCCTTGGACAATGGAAAGGACAATCGTCCCATAGCGGGTGTACTGGTTGATCTTCTGCCTGCCACCCGCCCCCTCCTTCTGGAGCCGCGCCAGCGACGGCACAACCACCGCCAGCAGCTGCATCACGATCGAGGCCGAGACATACGGCATGATCCCCAAGCCGAAGATCGACATCTGCTCTAGCGCGCCGCCGGAAAACAGGTTGAACAGGTTGACCAGCCCGCCCTGCCGCCGCTGGTTTTCCATGAAGGCATTCATCGCCGCCCGGTCGACACCTGGCGTGGTGATGAAGATGCCGACGCGGTAGACCGCGAGCAGAACGAGCGTATAGGCGAGCCGCGATCTCAGCTCAGCGATGCGAAAGACATTGGCAAACGCATTCAGGGCCACGTCACAGCCTCCAAAGAGAACGCCCCCGTCCCACTTGTCCGCCAGGCAAGGCTTAGCAAGGGGCGAGGGGCGTCGGAGCTTAGCTCAAGCCTCACCGAGCACTAAACAACGATTTAGGCTGCGGGCGCTTTACGGGGAGCCTTCACGCCTTTGCCGGCGTGGGCCTTCGACGCCGACTCCGGCTTGTGGGCCACCAGCGGCAACAGCTCGACCGAGCCGCCCGCCTTCTCCACCGCGGTCTTGGCAGACTCCGACGCGGCGTTGACCTTCAAGCTGACCTTTGCGCGCAGCTCTCCACGGCCAAGCAGCTTCACGCCGTCGCAACGGCCCTTGACCAGCCCTCTTTCCCGCAGCACCGCCTCGTCGATCACGGCCGGCACCACACCGCCGAGCTCGGTCAGCGACTCCACGTTGACGATCGCGTAACGGATCCGGTTCGGCGACTTGAAGCCGAACTTCGGAAGTCGCCGCTGGAGCGGGCTCTGACCGCCCTCGAAGCCCTCGAAACGCATGTTGCCGGTCCGGGCCTTCTGACCCTTGCCACCGCGGCCCGCCGTCTTACCCAGGCCGGAGCCCTGGCCACGGCCGACCCGCTTCTTCCGGTGGCGCGACTTACGGGGTGCTTTCAAATCGTGGAGCGTCGCCATGTCGTTCCTCACTTACTCTCTTGCTCGGCCCGCGCTCGAGCGGCATCGCGCCGCACGATCTTGCGGGGCTTGCGGCGCGGCTTCTTGGCGGGCTCTTCCTTCACCACCCGCTGCGAGACCAGGTGCTTCACCTTGAATACCATTCCCCGAATCTCGGGGGTGTCCTTGAGCAGCCGCTTCTGGCCGAACTTCTTGAGGCCCAGGCCTGCGATCGTGGCCAATTGGCTCTCCGAAGCGCCACTGAAGCTCTTAACCAACGTGACTTCGAGACCCATCGCCTTAGCTCCTCACTTCTGCTTTCAGATTTTTCCGGCCGGTCGACAGATCCAGCTCCTTGCCACGGAGACGCGCCACCTGCTCGGCCGACCGAAGCTGCTTGAGCCCCTGGACGGTGGCTTTCAGCACGTTGTGCGGGTTCCGCGAGCCCTGGCTCTTGGTGAGGATGTTTCGAATCCCCGCCGCCTCCAGCACCGCGCGAACCGCGCCGCCGGCGATCACGCCCGTACCTTCCATGGCCGGTTTCAACAAGACCCAACCGGCGCCAAAGTGCCCGAGCACCTCGTGCGGAATGGTGTGAGCCGACAATGGCACACGGAAAAGATTCTTCTTGGCGTTCTCTCCACCCTTGCGGATCGCCTCGGGAACCTCGTTGGCTTTGCCCAGGCCCACGCCGACGTGGCCTGCGCCATCGCCCACGACGACCAGCGCGGAGAAGGAGAACCGCCGACCGCCCTTCACCACCTTGGCCACGCGATTGATGTTCACTACCCGGTCGTTGAGATCCAGGTCATTCGGATTGATGGGAGCCGCCACGGGATTCGAATCCTTTCAAAAATGCTAGAACTGAAGCCCGGCCTCGCGGGCGCCATCCGCCACCGCCGCGATCCGGCCGTGGTACGGGAAACCATTGCGGTCGAACACTACCGCCTCCACCTTGGCGGCCTTGGCCTTCTCGGCCAACAGTGTACCTACCGCCTTCGCTGTCGCCTTCTTGTCGCCCTCCTTCTTTCCGAGCTTGCCGAGCCCGCCGAGCCTGCCGGCCGGAGCCGGCAGCTCCTTGGAGAGCGAGGAGACAAACGCCAGCGTCTTGCCGCCGGTGTCGTCCACCAACTGGGCGTAGATGTGCTTCAGGCTCTTGTAGACGGACAGTCGCGGGCGCTCCGCGGTGCCCGACAACTTCCTCCGGACGCGGGCCTTTCGCTTCAGCCGGGCTTCTGCGGTCTTGGACATGGCTTTCAGTGCTCCAAAATAAGAATGGGTTAGGCGGTACCGGTCTTGCCTTCTTTGCGGCGGATCCGCTCTTCGGCGTACTTGATGCCCTTGCCCTTGTACGGCTCCGGCTTCCGCAGCGCGCGAATCTTAACTGCGGTCGATCCGAGAACCTCGCGGTCAACCGAGCGCAGGGTCAGCCCAATCGTCGGCAGACCGTCCTCGCTCCGGGCCACCTTGTCCATCTCCGCAGTGACACCCTCCGGAAGTGGAAACAGGATCGGGTGGGAGTAGCCCAGAGTGAAGTTGATCGCCTTCCCCTTCACCTCGGCGCGGTAGCCCACGCCGCGGATGTCCAACTTTCGCTCCCAGCCGGTCGCGACGCCCTTCACCGCGTTGGCCAGGATCGCCCGGGTCAGCCCGTGAAGGCTGCGCGCCTGTCGGGAATCATCTGGACGAACGACGTGGAGGATACCGTCCTTGATCTCGATCTTGATGATGCCCTTCCCCGGGAGCTTGACTCGGAGCTTTCCCTTGGGGCCCTCGAAGAGGACATCTTCCTTGCCGACGGTCGCCTTCACTTTGTCCAGCTTGATTCCCAGCTTGCCTACTCGACTCATGGCCGCGCTCCTAAACCGATCTACCTAAAAATTCCACATCCACCTGGTCACCCCGTGCTGCTTCGGCGTCCCGCGCGAAGCGAAGGGTCCGGCTCGGGGGGCTTGCCCGCCGCTCTAATAGACGGTGCAGATCAGCTCTCCGCCGACCTTCTGATTGCGCGCCTCGGCGTCACCCATCACACCGCGCGACGTGGAAAGAATGGAGATGCCCAGGCCACCGAGGACCCTGGGGATATCCCGAACCGGAACGTACCGGCGGAGGCCGGGCCTCGAGATCCGCTTGATGCCGGTGATCGCCGGCGCCTTGTCGGGGCCGTACTTCAGCAGGATCGTCAGCTCGTTCTGCGGCGCCTTCTCGTGGACGATGTATTCGCCGATGAAGCCTTCGCCCTTGAGGACCTCGGCTACTTTGACCTTCAGCTTGGAGGCCGGCATCGTCAGCTTGTCGTGATGCGCGCGGGAGGCATTGCGAATCCGGGTGAGCATGTCACCAACGGGATCATTGACTACGGACATGGGTGTCTCTCAATCGACTTACAGCTTGGGACCTACCGCGCCTGCCGGGCCCATCCCGGGGGTTCGCCTCGGTGCCGAGAACTGCTGACCGCTACCTTGCTACCAGGACGACTTGATGAGCCCGGTGATCTCCCCTGCCAGGGCGCGATTGCGCAGGCAGATCCGGCACATCCCAAACTTGCGGAGAAACGCCCGCGGCCGGCCACAAAGCGGGCAGCGGTTGTAGGCGCGGACCGCGAACTTCGGCTTGCGCTTGGCCTGGGCCATCTTGGAAAGCTTTGCCACGTGATGTCTCCAAACTTCTTAAATTACTGCCTAAAGGGCATACCGAAATGCCTGAGAAGAGCCAGGCCCTGCTCATCGTTCTTGGCGGTGGTGACGAAGCTGATGTTCAAGCCCTTCACCTTCTCCACCTGATCGTAGTTGATCTCAGGGAAGATGATCTGCTCCTTGACGCCGAGGGTGTAATTGCCGCGGCCGTCGAACGCCTTGGGAGAGACGCCCTTGAAGTCGCGGACGCGGGGGATCGCGACGCTGATCAGGCGGTCCAGGAACTCGTACATCCGGTCGCTACGCAGCGTCACCGCCGCGCCGATCGCCTGGCCCTCGCGAAGCTTGAAGTTGGCGATGGACTTGCGCGCGCGGGTCACCACGGGCTTCTGACCTGTCAAGGCCGCGAGCTGATCGACGCCAGACTCGAGAATCTTGTTGTTGGCGAGCGCCTCACCCAAGCCCATGTTCACGACGATCTTCTCGAGCCGCGGAACCTGGTTGGGGTTCTTGAAGGAGAACTCCTTCATCAGAGCGGGCACGCCCTCCTTGCGAAAGCGAACCTTAAGCCGAGCCGGAACGGCCTTCAGACCCTCTTCGACGTTTGCCTCGAAGCCGGCCTGCTTGGCCTTGGCCTCTTCCCTGCGACCTTTGCTCTTCTTGACCTTCGCGGGCGCATCGGCCTTAGCCGCCTTGGCTTCCTTCTTTTCTTCAGACTTCTCGGACTTCTCTGCCATTGTTTCCTCTGCTTCGGCCAAGCCCTGAGGGACTGCTGCTTGCCGATCAGTGAGAGCCTACCGAGCCTCTTGAAAAGCGCCCGAAGGGGCGCGGATAGATGCCTGAGAGTGAAGCGTCAGTCAACCGCCGCTTCACACTTCTTGCAGAACCGAACTTTCTTCGCCTTCTCGTCCCCCTTCGTCTCGGCTGTCCGGATTCCGACGCGGGTGGGGGCGTCGCACTTCGGGCAGACCAACGCCAGGGACGCCAGGGCGATGGTTCCCGGCTTCTCGATGATGCCCCCGTCTGGTTGGGCCGGATTGCGGCCCTTCTTGAGGTGCCGCTTGACCATCCGGAGCCCCTCGACCGTCACGCGAAGAGCCTCGCGGTCGATCTTGAGAATCTTGCCTCGCTTACTTGCCTTCTCCTTCCCGGAGCTCTCCTGCCCCGACATGACCTGGACCGTATCGCCGACTTTCAACTTTTCCATGGTGACCTCTACAGAACTTCCGGCGCCAACGAGATGATCTTCATGAACTTACGAGCGCGGAGCTCGCGGGCCACCGGTCCGAAGATACGGGTACCGATCGGCTCCAAATCCTTGTTGATCAACACGGCCGAGTTGCCATCGAACTTGATGAAGCTGCCGTCGGGCCGACCCAGCTCGCGCTTGGTCCGAACGATCACCGCCTTGGCGACGTCGCCCTTCTTCATTTTGGAGTGAGGAGTGGCCTCGCGAACCGAGACGACGATCACGTCGCCGATCGAGGCGTACTTCCGCTTCGATCCACCCAGCACCTTGATACAGAAAACCTTTTTGGCACCCGAGTTGTCAGCGACATCGAGCACCGAATCCATCTGAATCATCGCTTCATCCTTTTGGTGCGGCTCCTGCTTCCGGGCTTAATAGCTCCGGAGCTCGCCGCCGGTGTCAAACGCGCTTGCTCTTCTCCAGCACCTTCACCACCCGCCACCGCTTGTCCTTGGAGGACGGCGGGGTCTCGGCGATCAGCACCTTGTCGCCCTCGTTGAGGGTGACCGTCTTCGGGTAATCGTGATCGGCCGCATGCGCCTTGTACTTCTCGCGGCGGTTCAAGATCTTCCCGTAGCGGCGGTGGGCCGTGCGCCGCTTAACCGTCACAACCACGGTCTTCTGCATCTTGTTGGAGGTGACGATCCCGATCCGGGTCTTGGGACGGCCGCGGGTCGCGGAGGGGCTCACTTCGGTCTCTTGTGCCATTACTTGGTTCCTTCTTGCGTCGTAGCCTGGGTCGCCTGCGCCGCGGCAGCCTTTTGGCTCTGAACGGTCAGAATGCGGGCCAGATCGCGGCGACGCTGGGTCCGCTCGGACGGATTGGTCAGCGCACCCGTCCGAAGCCTCAGGGTGTCGCGGAAGAGCGCGTCGCGCAGCTCGACTCCGCGTCGCTCAAGCTCCTCCACGGTCAATTCTTTCAGCTCTCTTGCAGTCGCCATGGGCGCTCCAGATTAAAGGGTCATGTCCGAGCGATGGACGATCCGCGTGTTGATCGGCAGCTTCGCCTGCGCCAGCTTCAGCGCCTGCACCGCCACCTCTTTGCTGGTCCCGAACATCTCGTAGAGGAGCCGACCGGGCTTCACCACGGCAACGTAGTACTCCACGCCGCCCTTGCCGGTACCCATGCGGGTTTCAGCCGGCTTCTTGGTGATCGGCTTGTCCGGGAAGATGCCTATCCGGAGCTTGCCGGCCCGCTTCATGTGGCGGGTGATAGCAATACGAGCCGCCTCGATCTGCCGGGAGGTAATCCAGCCCGGCTGAAGCGCCATCAGACCGTGCTCCCCCTCGGTGAAGTCGCTGCCGCGGTAGGCCTTTCCGCCCATCCGCTTCTTCTGCATCTTCCTGTATTTCGTTCTGGCTGGTTGAAGCATCGCTCTACTCCGTAGCTTGGGTAGCCTGTAGCTTGGGCTACCGGTTGGCCTGCGGAGACTGGATGCCCTTGGTCGGCAGAACCTCGCCGCGGCAGATCCAGACCTTGCAGCCGATTTTTCCGTAGGTGGTCTTCGCCTCGGCGAAGCCGTAATCGATGTCAGCGCGCAGGGTGTGCAGTGGAACACGTCCCTCGCGGTACCACTCGTAGCGTGCCATCTCCGCTCCGCCCAGACGACCTGAGCAGGCAACCCGGATCCCCTTGGCGCCGAACTTCATCGCGGTCTGGATCGACTTCTTCATCGCTCGGCGGAAGGCGATCCGGCGCTCCAGCTGTGTGGCGATGTTCTCCGCCACCAACTGCGCATCGATCTCGGCCTTACGGACCTCGACAATGTTCAGGAACGCCTCATTATCGGTGAAGTCCTGAAGGCCCTTGTTCACCGACTCGATGCCGGCACCCCGCTTCCCGATCACGATGCCCGGGCGCGCGGTGTGAACGTTGACCTTGACCTTGTTGGCCGCCCGCTCGATTTCGACGCGCGATACGCCAGCATGACCTAGGGTCTTCTTCACGTACTCCCGGATCCTGATGTCCTCGTGAAGCCACTTGGCGTAGTTCTTAGACTCGAACCACTTCGAGTCCCACCACTTGATGATGCCGAGTCGAAAGCCGACCGGATGTACTTTTTGGCCCAAAGTCGAATCTCCTTAAAGTCTGTTCGCTATTTCCGTGTCGGCTCTGCGAGGACCACATGGATGTGGCTCGTCTTTTTCTGAATCTGCGTCGCACGTCCCATGGCGCGCGGCATGGACCGCTTGGCCATTGTGCCCTGGTCGACCCAGATCGTCTGAACGTAGAGGTTGTCCACGTCGACCTCGCCCCTGGACAGGTCGGTCGCGTTCGCCACCGCGCTCTTGATCAGCTTCTCCAAAGGCTTCGCCGCCGCCTTCGGCGTGAACCGAAGGATGTTCAGCGCCGCGCCAACCGACTTGCCGCGAACCAAGCTGGCCACCACCGAGATCTTGCGGGGCGACATCCGGAGATGCCTCAAATGTGCTTTCGATCGCTCGTGCCACTTCATGATCATGCTCCTTGGCGGCTTCACAGCTTAGCGGGCTGCCGGCTTCGCGACCTTCTTCTCGGCGGAGTGCCCGCCGAAGGTCCGCGTCGGGCTGAACTCGCCCAGCTTGTGTCCGACCATGTTCTCGGTGACGAACACCGGGATGAACTTCCGGCCATTGTGGACCGCGAAGGTGTGGCCGATGAACTCGGGGAGGATGGTGGACCGTCGCGACCAGGTCTTGACCACCTTCTTCGCATTGCCCTTCGACATGTCCTCCACCTTCTTGAGGAGGTGTTGATCGACAAAGGGGCCCTTCTTCAGTGAACGTGCCATCTTGCTTATCCTCGTTCCTCTACTGGCTACGGACGCCGCCCCGGCGACCGGTCACGATGAACTTGGTGGTCCGCTTGTTGGTGCGGGTGGTCAGGCCCTTGGTCTTCTTGCCCCAAGGCGAAACAGGGTGCGGGTTACCCTGACCGGACTTGCCTTCACCGCCGCCGTGGGGGTGATCGACCGGATTCATGGCCAAACCGCGAACGGTCGGACGAACGCCCAGCCAACGCTTGCGGCCGGCCTTGCCGATCCGGATGATCTCGTGGTCCAGGTTGCCGAGCTGGCCAACGGTGGCACGGCACTCGATCAGGATCTTGCGGACGGTGCCGGAGGGGAAGCGGACCTGCGCATATCGCTCCTCCTTCGCCATGAGCTGACCCCAGGAGCCGGCCGATCGAATCACCTGTGCGCCGCGACCCGGCTTGAGCTCCACGTTGTGGATCACGGTGCCGACCGGGATACTCTGCAGCGGGAGGCTGTTTCCCGGACGGATGTCCGCGGCAGCTCCGGCGTAGAGGGTGTCTCCCACCGCCAAGCCCACCGGCGCCAGGATGTAGCGCTTCTCACCGTCCGCGTAGTTCAGCAGCGCAATGTTGGCGGTGCGGTTCGGATCGTACTCTACCGACGCGACCTTGGCCGGCACGCCGTCCTTGTCCAACCGCTTGAAGTCGATCACGCGGTAGCGACGCTTGTGACCGCCGCCCTGATGACGCCGGGTGATGTGGCCGTGGACGTTGCGACCACCGGAACGTTTCATCGCCTCGGTGAGGCTCTTCTCCGGCGTGGCCTTGGTGATGTCAGAGAAATCTGAGACCGTCATCAGCCGGCGGCCCGGCGAAGTCGGCTTGTGTTTCTTGAGGCCCATTAGGCGCCGCCTCCTTCGAAGAGCTCGATGCTCTCACCCTCTTTAAGGGTGACGTGTGCCTTCTTGAAATTGGATCGCTTTCCCATCGAACGGCCGACCCGCTTGGTCTTGCCGCGGATCACCTGGGTGCGAACGGCTTCCACATTGACCTTGAACAAGCCCTCCACCGCGCGGAGCACGTCGTGCTTGGTGGCGGCCTTGTCCACCAGGAAGGAGTACTGGCGCAGCTGCTCGCGCGCCTTGTCCAGCTTCTCCGTGATCAAGGGTCCCTTGATGACGTCGGTCAGGGTCATGACAAGCTTCCTTCCAACACCTTGGCCGCCGCGGAGGTCAGCACCACGGCCTGTCGCTTGAGCAGCGATTCGAGGTTGAGCCCCTCGGGAGGCAGCACGTCGAACTGAGCCAGGTTGCGAACGCTGCGGTGCAGGTTCTCGTTCCTACGCTCATCGACCACCAACGCGCTGGTGAGCTTGAGCCGCTTGGTCAGCACCTCGAGAGCCGCCTTGGTCTTGCCATCGCTCAACGAGAAGCCGTCGAGAATGATCAGCGCCTTCTCGCGCGCCCGCTGAGAAAGGCAGGCCCGAAGCGCGCCGCGGCGAACCGCGCGGGGCGGACGGTAGCTGTAGTCGCGGGGCTTGGGCCCCAT
>JBGTHI010000284.1:0-2037 GCA_041746295.1 Myxococcaceae bacterium | reverse complement strand
CGCGCCGGCCGAGTTCACGGCCTTCATGAAGAGCGAGTACGCGAGGTGGGGCAAGCTGATGGACGAGGCGGGAATCAAGCCGGAGTGATTGGACGGCCCCGTTCATGCAGGCACGCGGGGCAATTCCCAATGACAGCCAGCGACGTTTTGCAGACCTCCTAAGGGATGACGTTGCGCTCAGCGGTTGAGCAAGAGATCAGGGATCTCATTCAAAAGCACGGGCGAATTACCTTCGCCCGATTCATGCAGACCTGTTTGTACTCGCGCCGAGGCGGCTTCTACGCTTCCAGGGCGCAGCGGATCAGCACCCAGTTCGGGACCTCTTCCATGAGCCACCCGGCTTTCGGCGCCCTGATCGCGCGCCAACTGGAACAAATGTGGCATCTCCTTGGCGACCCTCCCGTGTTCCATGTGATCGAGGTGGGTGCGGGTGACGGTGCCCTGGGTGAATCCATCGTGCACGCCTGTAGTCGGATGGCACCCGGGTTGGCTCAGGCGCTTTGCTACGTCGCTGCGGACTGCGAGCCTCGCCTGCCCAGATCATCTGACCACACGGTTGACTGGGACCATGGAACTGGAGTCTGGTCTTCGAGCAGGCCGGACGCGACCTCGGGAATCCAGCGCGTGAAAGCCGAAGGACTTTCGGCGTTCCGAAATGTCGTCGGCTGTATCCTGAGTAACGAGTTGATCGATAACTTCCCTGTTCATCGCTTCGCCATCCAGGGTGGAAGAGTGAAGGAAGTGTTCGTCACGTTGGCCGAGGGCAATCTCACCGAAGTCCTGGACGAGCCCTCCTCACCTCGCATTGAAGAGCGGCTCGCGAGCCTGGGTTTGTCCCTGCCCGAAGGCTATCGCGGTGAGGTGAACCTGGGGCTCGAGGATTGGACTCGCCAGATTGCCTCTGCTCTGGACCGCGGATTCATTCTGACGATCGACTACGGTCAACAGGACAGCGATCTATACGCCGCCGGGAATAACGAGGGCACGCTGGTTTGCTACCGGCGACACGTCGCTGGAAACGACCCGTACCAGGACATCGGGCAACAGGACATTACCTGCCACGTGGACTTCACGACCCTCATGCGGCTGGGTGACAAGCATGGACTGGCTACCGTGGGCTACATTCCACAGAGTCAGTTCCTGACGAACCTGGGCTTCTCCTCGTTCCTCGATGCGCTCGACACGCAAGGCCTGTCCGCCGCCCGGACGGAATTAAACCGCATGGCGATGATGGCGCTGGTGGACCCGCAGGAATACGGCGACCTCAAAGTGCTCGCACAGGCGAAAGGGATTGAGTCGGGCGCTGAGCTTCTGGGTTTGGCGCGCCAGGGAACGTAGAGGGCACACAGCTCCCCTCAGCTGTAATAGTCGAAACTTGGCCTGACAGGCAGCAGACCCACGCCTGCTTCCCTGGCGTGCTGCCTCACTGCGGTATCTCAGGCTCGACCAGCGTGGCGAGTTGGGCGAGCGACTCCTGCCATCCGAGATAGCACATCTCGGCCGGAATGACCGCAGGTATCCCCTCCTGGACCACGCTCAGCTCGGTGCCGCAGGACACGGGCTTCAGGGTCACCGTCATCAGCATTTCGCCGGGCATGTTCGGGTCGTCGAACTTGTCCGTGTAGCGGATGTGCTCGCCCGGGACGAGCTCGAGATACTTGCCGCCGAACGAGTGCGCGTGCCCGGTCCCGAAGTTCCTGAACGACATCCGGAAGGTGCCGCCGACCTTGGCATCCAGGTGATCGACCTTGCAGGTGAAGCCGTACGGAGGCAGCCATTTCGCCATGGCGTCCGGCTCGAGGAAGGCCCGATAGACGCGCTCCGGCTTGGCGCGGAGAACTCGGTGAAGTTTGACGGTACTGGTGGTCATGTCCTGGTTCCTTTCGAGAATGAAGATCCGTTGGCGCAGTCGAGGACCGCTCACTTCCTGGTCGAACGGATGGACACGAAATCGACAGCGGCCGTCCAGCCAGGTCGCTTACTTCCAGTGGGTGAAAAGCGGCCCACCCTCGCCGTAGACCGGATCGCCTTGCGGCA
>JBGTHI010000283.1:0-1844 GCA_041746295.1 Myxococcaceae bacterium | reverse complement strand
CCGAGGTTGGCCTCGTCGACGTTGCCGCCGGATTCCTCCTCGTCCTTGTCGTCGTCCTCGGCCTTGGCGGCGGGCTTGTCGGCCGCCGCCTCGCCATCCTCCGTCTCCTCGGATTCCACCACGTTGATGCCGAGCTCGTTCAGCGTCGCCATGGTGTCCTCGATCAGCTCGGAGGAAACCTGTTCGGACGGCAGGGCGGCGTTGATCTCGTCATAGGTGACGTAGCCGCGTTCCTTGCCGCGTGCGATCAGCTTCTTGACCGCGGCCGTCAATGTATCGAGCAGAACACCTTCCACAGCCTCGTCGCGTCCTTCTGCCGTGTCGGCGCCACTCGCGGCCTTGCTCGTTGAACGGCGCATCGATTGCTGAGCACGCGCGGCCAGTTGTGCGCTGCGGGGGCGATCTACGAACTGGTCGTTAGGCGGCTCCAGAAGGTACTGAGAAATCTCAGGCGCAGCAGACTTTCCGCCCGCAGCATTGGCCCGGATCGCTTCCACCGCCTCCGGATCAAGGATCTCGTGGATCCGCTCGAGCCCGGCCGCGCGGTTCGCACCTAGCTGATCGAGGGCAGCAACCACTTTGGACAAGGGCCGCCGCTCCAAGGCCGTCAAGTCGGCTTCCTCCTCGCTATCTAGAAGCAAGAGCAGGTGCTCAGCAGGTTTGCGTCCATGCGCAACAAGCTCTCGGACGCGACTGCACATTGTTGGGCTTATGCCGAGTTCACCCAACAGCGCGATTACGTCGTCCAGCGGAAGTCGCTCGATCACGTGCGAGGTGTAGCGTTCTGCCGTCGGTGTGTCGTCCTGGAGCGAAGCCAGGATTCTGCCTGCTGGGTCTGGGATACCGTTGATCGTCATTCCGCTGCCCTCCGGCTGCCCTCGCCATCGGCCTCAACGTAGGCGACGACTAGCCTTTTCAGGCGCCTCTTGATGGTGTCGGTCCTGTGCTGCCCCGTGGCCAACGCCTCCGGCAATTCTGGACCCTTGAGGCCGTCGACCAACATGAGTTCCGCCATTCGTCCGGCCTCAGCGTCCTTGGCTAGAAGATGCTGCAAGAGTCGGTCACGCTCGGACCTCCATAGCACCAGGTCCTCAGGGGAGGGCTCAGGGTTCCGCACCAGGGTGTCTAGATCGCTGCCTGTCCGCATGGTCGTTCGATTTTCGGCACTGGTCGCCCAATTGCTGATCTCGCTTGAAACTGCCCCCCAGAAATTTTCGAAAGCCGATTTGTCCCAGTTCCACTGGCGTTTGCCGCCCAAGAACTTTTCCACAGCTGTCTGAACCGCATCGTGCGCAGTGCGACCGCCGGGAACCTGCCCCCTGCGCTCGCCCCTCCAGACCGTCGGACCCAACCTGCCTAGCGCCGCCAAAAGTAAGCGCGGGTAAAGGTCGTCCCAGGGAAACCGCCCGAAATCAGGCAGGCTACCCGGGAACGGCATCTCTTTGGTCATGCAGGCCTCCTTCACCCGGCCGCGCCCACTGACGGCAGGCATGTCCTAAGATGCTGGCGAGGGGGCCTCGCCTGGACACTGCTGGAAAAAATATCCGTATGGTTGTGGATCAGCATGCACATCCACACGCGACAGGGGCTCTTGAGACATCCCAGGAGGCAACTTCTGGGCTGCCCAGGTGGCCATAGTTGGAGAGGGTTCGGCTTGACCGGACGGTCGGTATGATCAGCGGGAGAAAGGCCCCCCCCTGTCGTAGGCCTGTCGTGTTCGGATCAGACTTTAGAAGGGCACTCTGGCGCGGAGCTGAAGAGGACCGCACCATGCTGAACGCTGTGATCGACCGCCCATTCCATACCCGAAAGCCCAGGCTGCTGACGCCGTCGGAGGTCGGGCA
>JBGTHI010000282.1:0-7403 GCA_041746295.1 Myxococcaceae bacterium | reverse complement strand
GGCACGAAGATGCGACGGCCGTTGCCGCCGGTCATGTCCGCGCTCTTCTGCTTGGGGACGCCTATAATGTTGAGATTGAAGTGGCTTCCTTTCAGGAGGCCAAGCTCCGACTCGATCGTCGAATCCGGCGCGCCTCCATCGGCGATCGATCCTGCTCCACAGCCCACCACCATGAAGACAGGCAGCAGCACGGTCAGCTTTAGAAATGAAACCAGAGATTTGGGGGACTGTTCGCTCATGGGAGGCTCCTAGAAGGTTGATGCGTGATTGCCCCCGACCGGGCGCTGGACCCCTAAGCAAGGCAGGTGCCCATCACTTCAGCTCGAGGAGACGAGCCCATCTGCTCGAATTGTATGTACGATCGATCACGGCAATGGGGTCCCTCGGACTCACGAAACAACCCGCAATGACGTCGGCGTCAGACTGGATTGAGCATGTCTCATCAGCGCGACGCCCAACGGAGCAGAAGTCGCGCTGGCCAGCGTGGGGCACTCGTCCTTCCACTGGCAGTGAGGCCAGGGCCCGAAGTCCATAACGACCCTGTGCCGCGCCACGGGCCTCCGGAGCCCGGTGGTTCTCCGAGTACTCAGCTCCGGGCAGCGAAGCCACGGACATGCTCCGGAAACTCAGCCAGGCGAATTCGACCCATGAAGCCCCCGCCACAGGTGGAGCATCGACGCGCGGATTGTTGAGCCCTGAACTTAACGACTGGCCGCCAAACCTCCCATGTTTGGCTGTGCGCCGATGTGGTTCCCGCCTTGCACATGGCTCCCCGCGACTCACGGCGAGCGGCTCACGGGGAAGTCGCTCTGTCTCTTGACCCACCCCGAACAGAAAGAAGAACCACCATGCTCACCAAACTGATGAAGCAGGAAGATGGAGTAACCGCGATCGAGTACGGCCTGATCGCTGCGTTAATTGCCGTTGCCATCATTGCGGCGGTCCGTTTGATCGGAACCAACCTCGACACCAAGTTCGACTTCATCGGCACCGAGCTCGCCAAGTAATGAGCTTTGGAAGGCGCGCCGGCCTTTAGCGTCGGCGCGCCTTCTATTCTATTCTTCTCGCCACCGACGCAAGCTCCAGAGGGTACCCCATGCATCCGCTGTGGCTCGCCACCTTCGCGGCCGCGCTCGTGGCGTTGAGCGTGTCAGACCTTCAGTTTCGAAAGCTTCCCAACCTGGGTACCGCCGCCCTGTTGCTTGTCGGCTTGGCGCGAGCCTTCGTCGCAGGCGGCCTCTCCTTCGCGGGCTTGGCCCTCGCCGGCGCCGCCGTGGGCTTGGCACTTCTCCTCTTTCAGTTTCTGCGCGGCTGGATGGGCGCCGGCGACGTCAAGCTGCTCTGCGGCATCGGTGCCTGGGTGGGGCCGATGGGCGCCGTCTGGGTCTTCCTGTTTGGATCGGTCGTGGGGGGCATCCTCTCGATCGTATCGTTTCTGCGTCTCGACCACCGCGAGCGATCGCTCGTCCTGCACAACATGGCGCTCTTTGCTCTTGCGCGCGGCGCCCATCTCCCTGCGCCTTCGGAGATCTCCCGGTCTCGGGGGATTCCCTTCGGCGTCGCGCTGTCCATCGCGGCGATCGGGGTGGCGGCCTTCTCGGGAGGCCAGCCGTGAGGGCCAATGCTCCCCACAAGGGGGTCGCCGCCGTCGAGTTCGCCCTTATCCTGCCCGTCTTTCTTCTGCTCGCGCTGGGGATGATCGACTACGGTTGGTACTTCTTCATCGACCTCACCGCGACCAACGCCGCGCGTGAAGGCGCGCGCGCCGCCACCACCTTCGCAGGCGCCTGCCCAAACGCGGAAGCGACCGCGGCCGCCGTCACAACCGTCAACACAAAAATGGCTGTCATCGGCCAGGCCGGCTACACCACCGCTTCGGCCACCTGCAATACCCTCGCGGGAGGCGACCCGGAGTTCCAGGTCGCCGTGCAGGTCAACTTCCCGCAGCTCACCGGTTACACGTTGATTCCCCTGCCGCGCCAGAGCGGGACCAGCAAGGTCCAGGCATCCGCTCAGGTCTCCATGCGCGGCGTCCCCTGACCCCCGATATCGAGGATCTCACCTGCCATGGCCATCTACCCTGCCGACACCACTCTGCCAAAACCCACCGGACGCCGTCCGGGAGAAGGCTCATCCCGCAAAGCCCGCGGTCGCGCTCTGGGTTTCATGGTGATTGCGCTGCTCGCGGCCTCCGGCGCGGGATACCTCGTGATGCGCGCGCTGGCTGCTCGCGCCAACGTCGCGCAGCCGAAGACGACCCAAATCGTCGTCGCTGCGCTCGACATTCCACTGGCAACGACGCTCAAGCCCGAGATGATGGTCCACATCGATTGGCCCACTCACGCCCTCCCGCAGGGCGCGTTCACCGATGCCTCAGCGCTCGACAGCCGCGTTGCCAGCCGCGAGATCCTCAAGGGGGAGCCCCTGCTGGAGAGCCGTCTGGCGGCTGCGGGCACCGGCTTGGGCATGGCGGCGGTCATCCCGAAGAACATGCGCGCGATGACCGTTCAGGTGAACGAGGTGATCGGCGTCAGCGGCTTCATCCATCCCGGCGACTTGGTGGACGTGGTAGTCACGATGCAGAAGCCGCTCAATGGCCGGGGCATGACGGGCGACCAGGAGTTCCGCGCCAAGATCGTCCTGCAGGAGGTGAAGGTCCTGGCGATCGGCCAAGACATGGTCACCCAGAACGCCAAGCCGGTGAAGGTCCCGGTGGTGACATTGCTCGTAACACCGGACGAATCCGAGCGCCTGGCGTTGTCTTCGACCCAAGGCAAAGTTCAACTTACGCTGCGCTCGCAGGCCGACGACGCCCGGGTTGCGACCACCGGCGTCTCCCCGCCAGAGCTTCTCTCCAATGGTCCCGTTCCGGAGCCGCGCCCATCGGTGACGCGCGTGGTGGTACGCCAGACCGCACCCAAGGGCGAGGTGGTGGAGATCCTCCGGGGTGATCGCCTTGAGGAGCGCAAGCTGCGCAACACCGGGGAAGGGAACTGAGCCATGAAGACCCTGGGATGGAGAGGTCTGCTGTCGTCGCTGTCGATCGCGCTGGCGACGCCGTCGTTGGCGCAAGAGTCGGCACCTCGACCGCTCTCGGGCGCACTGAGGATCGAGCGCGAGGTCGGCTCCTCGCAGGAGCTCAACCTCGAGGTTGGTCAGAACCGCTTGATGGAGAGCTCGGTTCCCCTGGGGCGAGTCTCGGTCGCCAATCCCGACGTGGCCGACCTGAAGGTGGTGACCAACACGCAGCTACTTCTGACCGCAAAGGGGGCGGGAGACACCTACCTCACGCTCTGGGACAAGAGCGACAAGCCGCTGGTCATGTCGCTCCACGTGACGCGCAATCTGGACAGCGTGCGGCGCCAACTCAAGGAGCTCTTTCCGGGAGAGCAGGTGAACGTCTCAGCGGCCGGCGAGCTGGTGATGCTCTCGGGTGAGGTCTCCGACGTGCGGTTGCCGGAGCGCATCATGAGCGTGGTCCGCCTCAATGCGCCGAAGATCGCCAACCTCCTCTCGGTCCGCGGCAATCAGCAGGTTCAGTTGGAGGTGAAGTTTGCGGAGGTGCAACGGAGCGGTCTCCGCGAGATGGGCGTCAACTGGTTCCACGGGGGGGCCAAGAGGACCGCTGGCATCGTGCCGCCGGGCCAGGCGGTCAACGACTTCGCCACGCCTCCGACCAGGCCGCCCCTGCCCGCGGTGCACCCCACCTACTTCTCACCCAGCGGCTCCGCGTTCTCGATGTTCTTCTCAACGCTCGGCAGCTTCCCCTTCTCCGCGGTGGTCTCACTTCTGGAGGAGAACGCGCTGGCGAAGACCCTGGCCGAGCCTACGCTGGTCTCGATGACGGGGCAGGAAGCGCGTTTCCTGGCGGGTGGCGAGTTTCCCATCCCTCTCGCCAGCGCGCTGGGACAGGTCCAGGTCGACTACAAGAAGTTCGGTATCCAGCTGAAGTTCACCCCGACCGTGTTGGGCGACGGACTGCTGAGCCTCAAGTTGGCGACCGAGGTCTCCGAGATCGACCCGTCGATCGGTGTCTCGCTGGGGGGATTCACGGTCCCGGGTTTGTCCACGCGGCAAAGCGAGACAACGGTGCGCCTCCGCGACGGACAGAGCTTCGCGGTGGCGGGGCTGCTCTCGGACAAGACCCGTTCGGTGATCGACAAGGTGCCGTTGCTGGGCGAGCTGCCGGTGTTGGGCGCCCTGTTCCGATCGACCCAATTTCGCCGCGATGAAAGCGAGCTCCTGGTCGTGATTACCGCCCGGTTGGTTCGTCCGGTGGCGCCCGGAGAGGCGCCGAAGCTCCCGGGCCACGACGAGCTTAACGATCCCAATGATGTGGAGCTGTTCCTCCTGGGCAAGCAGTCACATTGGAAGCGGCTAGCGCCAGAGCGGGGCCAGGCGATCCCGGTCCGGAAGAGTCGGGACGGGGGACCCTCAGGACAGATGGGGTACATGCGATGAGCGGCAACGTCATAGATCTTGCGGCCCGGGGCGCCGTGCTCCTGGTGGGATCGACGGCCGCGCGCGAAGTACAGTTCCGCAGTATCATTAGGTCCGTTGCAGAGCTTCGGGCGGAGCCGGATCCGGCCGCGGCGGTCGCCTCGGCGCAGCGCTTCGGACCCCAGATCCTGGTGTTGGACCTCGCCACCGATCCGAGCGGCGTCCTCGCGGCGATGGAGGCGCTGAAGCAGCGGGCTCCACACCTTCCGCTGGTGGCGCTGGCGTCGCGGAAGGATCCGGAGCTGATCCTCAAGTCGATGCGCGCCGGAGCGCGCGAGTTCGTAGTCCTGGAGGACGGGGCCGAGCTCCTCACCGTCCTGATGGAGCTGCTCAGTAAGAGCGCGAAACCGGAGCGGCGGGGCTCCATCGTGACCGTCTTTCCGTCAAAGGGCGGCATCGGGGCGACCACGCTGGCGGTTAACCTGGCCGGCGCGCTGCTCGAAGACGACAAGCGGGTCGCCCTGGTCGACCTCGATCTCCATCTGGGCGACGTGCTCGTCACCCTGGACATGTCGTCCCAGTTCTCCATCTCAGCGCTCGCCGAGAACATGAAGCGGCTCGATCGAGAGCTGCTGATGTCACTAATGCCCCGGCACGGATCCGGTGTGTACGTCCTGTCCCAGTCGGAGCACCTCGACGAGGCGGACAGAGTCGCCGCGCCCCAGCTGGGACAGATGCTGGAATTCCTCTCCAGCCACTTCGACTACGTGGTCTGCGATGGTCTTCGCGGCTTCGACGAGACTTCGATGGCGGCGCTCGATGCCTCTCACCGCATCTTCTTGACGCTCGCCCAGAACGTGCCATCGATCAAGAACACCCAACGCTGCCTCGAGGTGTTCCGCCGCATCGGCTACCCGGACGACAAGGTGGGGCTGATCGTCAACCGCTACGGAAAAGGTGAGGCGATTGATCTCCAAAGCATCGCCGACAACGTCGGCCTGGGGATCGGCGGCGCGGTTCAGAACGACTACCCGACGGTGATGGGCGCCATCAACCGGGGGCTGCTCCTTCGGGACGCCGCCCCACGCGCCCGGGTGACCGAGGACATTCAGCGATTGGCGCTGACGTTGTCAGGCAGCGGCCGCGGGCAGAAAAAGGGCGGCTTCTTCCGTGGACTGTTTAAGAAGGGAGAGGGCGATGAGCCTAAACGAACGACTGAGGCAGGCTAGCGCCGGGCCGGGGGCGGCCGCTGCGGAGCTTGCCTCCTCCGAGCTCAACGCTGAAGGCTACCAAAAGATGAAAGCGCAGCTTCACACGCGCCTCATCGATCGGCTCGATCTGGCCCACGTTCAGCGCCTCTCCCCCGAACAGCTCCGGGCCGAGCTGGGCGTGCTGGTTGGAGCGCTCGTCGCCGAGGAAAACCTGCCGCTCAACCGCCGTGAGCGCGAGCAGCTGCTCCAGGAGCTGCAGGACGAAATTCTCGGCCTCGGCCCTCTCGAGTCGCTCCTGCGCGACCCGACCATCTCCGATATCCTGGTGAACAACCACGACGTCATCTTTATCGAACGGTCGGGTCTGCTGGAGCGGGTGGCGCTGCGATTCCGAGACGTAAACCACCTTCTCCAGACCATCAACAAGATCGTCTCGCGCGTGGGCCGCCGGGTGGACGAGTCCTCGCCAGTGGTCGACGCCCGCCTGCCAGACGGTTCGCGCGTGAACGCGATTATCCCACCCCTTGCGGTGGACGGTCCTGTGCTTTCCATCCGCCGCTTTGGGTCGCAGCCGCTGCGCATTGAAGACCTGCTCCGGGTCGGGGCGATGAGCCCCGAGATGGGCACCTTCCTGGAGGCCGCGGTGAAGGCGCGGTTGAACATTCTTATCTCCGGAGGAACCGGTACCGGAAAGACCACGATGCTCAACGCGCTCTCGTCGTACATCCCGGCCCGGGAGCGCATCGTGACCATCGAAGATGCCGCCGAGCTGCAGCTGCAGCAAACGCACGTCGTGCGCCTGGAGACGCGTCCCTCCAACGTCGAGGGCCGAGGCGAGGTCACCACCCGCGACCTGGTCCGCAACAGCCTCCGAATGCGTCCGGACCGCATCATCGTCGGTGAAATCCGGTCGGTGGAGGTGATCGACATGTTACAGGCGATGAACACCGGCCACGAGGGCTCGATGGCCACCATTCATGCCAACACCCCTCGCGACGCACTCACCCGCATGGCGGCGATGATTGGAATGTCGGGCCTGACCCTGCCCGAGTCGGTCACCGGTCAGATGGTCGCTCGTGCCCTGGACCTGATCGTCCAGCTGCACCGGTCTTCGTCGGGACGCCGCCGAGTGATTTCCATCTCCGAGGTGACCGGAATGGAAGGGCAGGTTATCCAGATGCAGGAGATCTTCGGCTTCAACCAGCACGGCGTCGACGAAGAGGGCCGCGAGCTCGGGCAGCACATCCCAACCGGCATCCGCCCGCGCTGCGCCGACCGCCTCCAACGCTCCGGCTACGAGCTCGATCCCAAGCTGTTCTCCAACGGAGGTCAACGGTGAACCGCATCCTGATGGTGATCATGGCCGTCGGGGCGCTGGCGCTGGCCGAGGCGGCTTACTACTTCGTTCGTTACCTTGCCGAGCGCCAGACCGAAGAGCTGAAGCGGCGATTGCGGGCCGTCGGACAGCCAAACACCGGGGTGCAGATCGTTCGCCGCCGCCGACTCGCGAAGTCCGCTGGCCTCACCGAGCTGCTCTCGTCCTTTCCGGCGCTCGAACGCCTTGAGCGGTTGCTCGAACAAACGGACCTGGACTTCACGGTGGCGAACCTGTTGGGCCTCTCGTTGATACTCAGCGGCGTGGCATTCGGAGGTGTGGCGCTCCTGACTCGGAGCTTTATCCTGCCGTTTGCCGCGGCCGCCGGTGCGGCGGTCGCCCCGACGCTGTACGTGATGCTCAAGCGCCGCGAGCGC
>JBGTHI010000281.1:0-3405 GCA_041746295.1 Myxococcaceae bacterium | reverse complement strand
GCACTTGGCACCGGCGTGCGCTACCAACACCACCACCTGCGCCCCTCGCTTGCGCAGCGATTTCGCGCCGCGCAAGGCCTCCTCCGCGAGCGGCGCGAACCGCAGGCTCGCCACATTGACCGGATTGGTGGTGCGCGGGGTGGTGGGCGTCACCAGCCCCAGGATTCCCACCCGCACACCGTTGACGGTGGTGAGGAACGAGCCGTCACCCTTGAGCCAGGCCGGCCGCGCACCGGACTCCGCATCGTAGACGTTGGCCGCGAGCAGCGGGAAATGCGCCTGCTCGATGCGCGCTTTCAAGGCGCCGAACGGATCCTGCGAGGGGTCGGTGGCGATCGAGACGGGTCCCACCGGCCCGTAGTCGAACTCGTGGTTGCCCAGCGCGGCGGCGAGGTAGCCCAGCCGGTTCATCGCCTCGATCACCACCTCGCCCTCGGTGAGGTTGGCGGCCAGATTCCCCTGAAACAGATCGCCGCCGTCGAGAAGCAGCACACCCCCCGGGTTCTGCTCGCGCAAGATGGCGAGGTAGCCCCCTAGAGCCGCAGCGCCGCCCTCTTCGACATTCCCCGCGCCGGCAGTCCCCTGCGCCCGGTGAGGCATCACCCATCCGTGGATGTCGTTGGTCCCCACCAGCGTCAGTCGCACCGCCTTGGAGGGCGCCGACAATCCGGGAAAGGGCCGGTTCGGCTTCGCCTCCACCTTGGCCACGGAGAGTAGAGCGTGTTGGCAGCCGCTCAGGAGAAAGAGGGCCAGGCCGAGCAGGGAGCGGGCGGAGCGGATCATCGATACCGCCAACTTGGGGCACCTCCCGCGCTCGCGTCAAAATCAAAGTGGCCGCAGCACCTTTCGGTAGACGTCGGTCGTCTTGCGCGCGGTCTCGGCCCAGGTGAATCGGGCAGCGCGCTCCCTGCCCGCCTGGGACAATCGCTCGCGCTCCGCTTTGGACACCAGCACCGACGACAGCAGATCCGCCAGCCCCGGCGCATGGTCTGGATGGAAGTAGCGGGCTGCATCGCCACAGACCTCTGGCAGCGCACCCGCGTCGGAGACCAGGACGGGCGTTCCCAGGCGCATCGCCTCCAGCGGCGGCAGGCCGAACCCCTCGTAGCGCGAAGGGAGAACGAAGACGGTCGCCCGGCGCATCAGGGAGTAGAGCACCGCCTCCGGCTGATAGCCCAACAGCCGGATATCCACTCCCGCCGCGCGCATCGATTCGACGGTGCGCTCGACCGAGCCGCTCCCAAACCAGCGCTGACCCGCCAAAACCAGCGTCACCGGCTCCCCCCGCCCCTTCAGCTCACGGCAGGCCTCCAGCAACAGCCCCGCGTTCTTCCGCGCGTCGAGTGCGCTTGCGTAGAGCACAAAGCGCTCCGGCAACGCGAAGCTTCGAATCGACGTCTCCTCGTCCGGTGTAGGAGCGGGCACCGCATCGACGTGATCCACGCCCAGATGGACCACGTGGAGCTTCTCCGTCTCCAATCGGAAGCGGGCCAGCAGATCCAGACGGGTCCGGTCGCTCACGCAGATCACCGCGTCGGCAATCTGCAGGCTACGGGCGAGCCAGAGCCGAAACTGCCAGCGATAGGCGGTGGAGACGGTGTCCGGGACCAACAGCGGAATCAGATCGTGGACGGTGAGCACCAGCCGCTTGCCCGATATCCGAAGGAGGGGGAGCGTGAAGTTGCTCACCCCGTGGAAGATCTGCTCCCGACCCTGGGCGAGCAACCCCGGGAGAGTTCGGATGAAGAACTCGGACCGTCCCTGGTCCGCGCGAGGCGCTTCGCCCGATCTTCGAGCGCCCAACCGACGCAGCGTCACTCCCTGCGCTTGCAGCGCCTGGGCCAGCCAGCGGGTATAGAGACCGATGCCGGTGGTCGGCTCATCCCAGAGGGTCGCATCGAAGGCCACCGAAAGGGCTACGGAGCGGGCTACCGAGGGGTCCACAAAGGGGCCTTACCGCACTTGATCCGGCATGGGTGAACGATTCTCGCCGGACAAGAGAATGGGTGACGTCATGCCTCTGCGGTAGAGTTGAACAACCTCCGGGGGCGGGACCCGATAATCGGCCTGGCATCCTATAGGAGCCGGGAAGCCCCGGAGCCTGGAGCCCCACGTCCTTGAAGAACGTCATCTACTTCGACTTCCAGCAGCGCCGCCGCAACCCGCCCGTGGTGGTGATCGGCGCCTTTCCGGGAACGGGACGCGACGAGCCCACGAGCTCGATCCACCAGCTCCTGGCGTTGGCGCGCTCCAACCCGGGCCTCTTCCTCTCGCAGAATCGGCCCAGCCGTTTTCTCTCTCCGGCCCTCTTCCGCGACGCCGTCTGGCGGGCCAACGTCCTCTGGGCTCACGCCACCCCTCCCGGCTTAGAACCCAACCCCACCGAACCCGCCGCCTAAACAATGGCGGTCCACCAACTGCTTCCCAGTTTCCATCCCGGCGACGCCATGGGCCAGGCGGCGCTGCACTTTCGCTGGCTGCTGGGACGACTCGGCCACCGGGGAAACCTCTACGCGGGCGAGGTCGGCTCCAGCCTCTCCGCCGTCGCCGAGTCGTACCACCGCCTCCATGCGCGGCTCCGGCCGGACGATTGGGTCCTCTACCATCACGGGATCGCCTCTCCGCTGAGCGGCGCCTTCCTCCACCTGCCCTGCCGCCGCGGTCTGGTCTTCCACAACATCACGCCGCCCCGCATGTACCAAGGCACGCCGTTGCACGAGCCGCTGCTCTCCGGAAGGGCACAGCTGGCGGCGATGGCGCCGTTCACCCAGCTGGCGCTGGGCGTCTCGCGCTACAGCACCGCCGAGCTGCGCGAGGCGGGATTCACCAAACCCGGCGTCGTCCCGCTGACGGTAGAGCCGGAGCGGTTCTCGCCGGAGCGGATGGACCGCACACTCCATGCGCACCTCGAAGGCGACGGACTGACCGTGCTCACCGTGAGCCGGGTGGTGCCCCACAAGCGAACGGAGGATCTGCTCTCCCTGCACGCCGAGCTGTTGCGGCTCGATCCCCGCGCGAGGCTCCTGGTGGTGGGCGGCTACGCCCCCGGCGATCCCTACTTCCGCAAGATCAAGACGCGCGCCGACTCCCTGCCCGGAGTGCGCTTCCTGGGACGGCTGTCACACGGAGGTCTGGTCGCGGCCTACCGCTCGGCGCGGCTCTTCGCCTCAATGAGCGAGCACGAGGGGTTCGGCGTTCCGCTGATCGAGGCGATGGCCTGCGACCTGCCCGTGCTCGCCTACGCCGCAGCGGCGGTCCCCGAGACGTTGGGCGGTCATGGCATCGCCTTCACCGAGAAACGGTTCGCGCTGCTGGCGGAGCTGGCGCGCGAGTTGGCACAGGATGGCCCGCTGCGCGACCGGATCCTGGAAGGTCAACGCAAGCGGCTCCGCGACTTCGCCCCGG
>JBGTHI010000280.1:0-1973 GCA_041746295.1 Myxococcaceae bacterium | reverse complement strand
GCAGACCGCAGGCGCGGCGTGTCGTCCACGGCCACCAGGTGGTAGCTGCGGAGCCGGCCATTCAGCCTGGCCTCGACATATCGGACACGCCCAGCGGCGCGGTAGAGGCTGGAGTTAGGCGTGTAGACGAGGCTGCGCCTCACTTCCGGGTCGGCGGCAAGCGCTTCGGTGAGCGCGAAGACGTAATCCGTGTCCAGCCGGGTGTAACGCGAATAGCGATGGCTCGCCTCCATCACCAGGCAGGTTTTCTTGCCGATTATGCCCGTGGACGTGCCGGCGAAGAGGCCGAACGGCGTTGATCGAGTCGCCATCCGGCTAAAATATCGCACCAGCGCCCGCTCTGCTCTCCGCCCGCGCTCGCCATCCGGTTCCTGGTACCAGCCATCCAGGGCCTTCTCCAGGTCAGGTGAGGCTACGAAGATGGCTTCCCGGATCTCCGCTCGATCGAGCAGCCGCCGGAGGCGCTCCCGCAAGCGGCTCCGGTCTGCGGCGAGCTCCCGATCGAGGCGCTCCGGCTCCTCGAGTGCTCCCGGAGCTTCCATTCCTTCGCCCCAGGCCGCGAAATCGTCAAAGGGCAAGAACGGCGTGCGAAACACGAAGAAGCCGGATGGCTCGTACGACCCGTGCGCGGTTGTCACAGTTCTCGCCCCATACCCCGTCTGAGGACTCGCCCGAGAACAACCAACCCAGTTTCCGATGCTGCCCACGGCCAGCATCGCGGTTACACTACATCAGTTGTTCGCTGAAGAGTCCATAATGTTCCGGGGCGCATCCAGGGGCATTGAGCTGTCCCGAAGCATTGACATTCTATCACATGCGCCGGCTCTAACCAAACTCTAACCAGCGTCGTGCGACCGCATCCCTTCGGACTGCGGCCTTCAGGGTATGATCCGGGCCCGACGCTACGGGAACGTAGACGAGGCGGCAAGAAACGCGTGCCGCTTCGCAGTTTCGCTGCTCGCGACGGGGAAGGCAACCGACGCTCATCACCGACAGCGGTCCTCGGTAGAGCACGATCGCTTGTTCCAGCGACAACGGGTCGGCCCGGGCGATCGCCGTGTCGAAGGCGGCCACGTCGAGCTCGGCAGCAGCAAGCTCCAGGGAGAGGGTGTGAACCGTCGGGGAGCGGAGCCGGTCGGCCTGGGCGACCCTGAGCGCGACGCAGGAAAGGGAGGGGGTGATCGTACGGTGGCCAAGCTATATCTTGAGAGCTGTTATCCCACCTCCGGCACTCGCCGGCAAACGTTTGCCTTGTTCCCCTGCTTCGGGAGAGCGCACGATTGCCGGCTTCACTGCCTGGGACTGCCCCTGTGGTATGCGGAATGCGGCGGCGCTCCTCGCTTGCCGCCGCTGTGGTCGGCGAAGCGCTGATGTGCGGGTCCGTCTCATCGATCCGGCAGCCGAGGTGCAGGAACTCGCCCTCCGGCAATCGTTTGTCGGCGCGTCGGTCTGCGTCCTGATCCTCTACGGGCTCCTTTTCTTCCCCGGCCTGGTCGCCAATCGTCTTTATCTGGAGCAGGCGGAACGAATGGAGACGTGGGCCGGCTTGCCCCTCCCCGGCGTCCAGCAGCTCAGATCGCTCTGGAGGATAGCCCGACCGATCTTCGGCATTACCTATCTGGTCGTCGGTCTTATCGCCGGGCTCGCCCTCTTCGGTCTCCAATGGCGCCGGCCCGCTCCCGCCCCCCTCCATCGGCCGTCCGTCAGTATTCCCAACCGGCTTACCATGCAGCCCCTGGAGCGCAACCCGCTCGCGTCAGCTCGCGCACCGTGGCTCGACGTCAACGGACGTTGACTCCGCGGTTCACCACGCTCCCGCTTCGGATCCCGACGCAGGCGCCGATGTGGATGCCAAGCGTGTATTCACCCCCGAAGCCGATACCGGACGACCCGCCCGAGCCCGCCTGGCACCGAGAGCGGTCGCCATCGTGGGTTCCGGTTGCGCCTCCCGTGCGCCCCCTGCCGTCCAACTC
>JBGTHI010000279.1:0-6793 GCA_041746295.1 Myxococcaceae bacterium | reverse complement strand
GCCTCCGCCGCCGCCTCCGCAGCTCACCAAGACCATTGGCCTCGTCGGCCGCAATGCAGCGAGCCGGGGGGTGGCTACGAGTCAGGGGGAGCGTTGGCTCGGTGCCTATGACCAGATGGTCCGGACTGCCGCCGGGATTGGCAAGGACGCGACGATCGCGGATATGGAGGGACTGGTCGCGCGGTTTCGAAAGGCGGTCGAGGGGCTCGATCAGATGCCTCTCCGGGATCGAGCTGCGGAGGGTTGGGGCAAGTGGCTCCACGATCAGACTCGTACGGGAAAGATCAAACAACAGTTTGGAGAGGTGAAGCGACTGCAGAAGGCGTTGTTCCGCTACGGGGACCCGCAGCACCTGTCCTCGATTCCCATGCCTGCCCCGGATTGGAAGAAGCCCCCGGATCCTCCCCCCGGCCCGCCCAAGGGTGGGATCGACCCGATTGAGCCCACCAAGCTCGATGGGGTATTTAATTGGGTCTATCGAAGCCGCCCACGGAGGATCGGTTTCTTCGCGCTCATCGGTGCATTAATGGGATCTGCGGTCGGTTATCTCACCGGCGCCGCGCGGGGAGAGACCGGCGAGCGCCATCAGAACGGGAAGCGTCTTGCCCGCCACCCCGGCTTCTGGGGGACCGGTGCCGGCCTGGGCGCGCTCTACGGATTCATCGAGGTGCCGCCCGGAGAGTGGGGCCTGGAGCTCCGGGCGCTCATTCGCCCGGCACCTTGACGGTCAGCTTCTTCCGCCGCTGACCGTCGAACTCCTCCTCCCAGAGCCCCGGCTCGTTGTCGTTCACGAACACGCCAGCGGTGATGTGCATCGCCGAAACCAGGGCCATCCCCTCCTGAATGCCGCTCTTGGCGACGACCTCGTCGACCTTCTCGGTGATCCGGACCAGCTCACGCCGCTTCTTCGTCTCGAACCAGAAGTACTCCGTCGTGCTTTTCATCCGCGCAGCTTGCGGCAGGCTAGAAGCGAGGGAAAGCGGTGTGATGGGTGCCCCTTTCGGCGCTCGGCAGGCCCAGCTACTCGAAGCCCATCACGAAGTGCGGGCGGCGGGCAGCGAAGATGGATATAGATGGGGCATGCCCTGGAACCTTGAGTCGTCCGAGCGCGCCGGCACCCGTTGGGGAGCACCCACGCCCGCGGCGATCGATACCACCGGCCTGCGCGCCTTCATGGCGAGAGTCTACCGCTGGATGTTTATCGGCCTGGCGATCACCGGGGGTATGGCGGTCTACACCGCCAGCCATGAGCCGCTGCTCCGCTTCGTCACCGGTCACTTTACCTTCCTGATGTTCGCCGAGCTGGGACTGGTGATGGTGCTGTCGTTTCTACAAAGCCGCCTCTCCGCACCGGTGGCGACCGCTTTGTTCGCCGGTTACGCCGGGCTGAACGGGCTCACCCTCTCCTCCATCTTTCTCATCTACCAGCTGGGAAGCATCGGCCAGGCCTTCTTCCTGACCGCCGGCGTCTTTGGCGCGATGAGCCTCTACGCCACCTTCACCAAGCGCGACCTGAATGGCTGGCGCACCTTTCTCTTCATGGGGCTGGTGGGGGTAGTCTTGGCGGGCGTGGTCAACATCTTCCTCAAGAGTGACGGCCTCAGCTTCGTGACCTCCTGCGCCTGCGTCCTGGTCTTCTCGGGGCTGACCGCCTACGACACACAGAAGCTTCGGCAGATCCATGCTGGGCTTGACGCTCGGGGAGAAGGGGGAGGCAAGCTTGCCATCTACGGTGCTTTGGCCCTCTACCTGGACTTCATCAACCTGTTCCTGTCGATCCTAAGAATCTTCGGTCGCCGTCGCGACTAGCAGGCGTTACTCGCTCCGCTTCATCGTCTCTCTCGGCCCGCTCCCGCGAGTCCTTCTCGATCTGCCTGGCCTTCGATCGGAGCTATTTCGGTCGTGCGGGTTCGCGCAATCCGACCGGACTCGGATTAAGCTCTCCTCCGCGATGGCTCCCAAACTCCTCGTCGTCGACGACAACCCGGAGCTCCTCTCGCTCTTCGTGCAGCTCTTCGAAGAGGCGGGCTATGAGGTGCTGTCGGCCGGCAAGATCAAGACCGCCCTGGAGCTGGCCCGGGCGGCCCCTCCCGACCTGGCGGTCCTGGACGTCCTGCTCCCCGACGGCAACGGCTTCCAGCTTGCCGACTCGCTGCGCGAGCAGCTCCCCTCCCTTCCCCTGATCTTCGCCTCAGGCGTCTTCAAGGGTGGCCGTCACGCCGCGGACGCCAAGCAGAAGTATGGTGCGCACGGCTACTTCGAGAAGCCGTTCGTGGCCACGCAGTTGGTGGAGGCGGTGGCCAGGGTTCTGCCCACCGAGCGTCCTAAGGCCCCCAAGCGCGATGACGCCTTCGAGGTGGAGCTGGATTTCGACGTCGACGAGGACCAGCCACAGGAGCCGATGGAGCTGACCGGCTTCGTAAAAGTTCAGGGCGGCGGCAACATTGTCGCCGACCTTCGAGGCGCGCCGCTCACCGCTGGCGCGGTGCGAAGGGGGCAGACCGCTGGCATCCGCAAGACGCCGGCGCGCGGACCCGCCGCGGCTGAGCGGATCGAAGGCTTTCGCGGCCGCAAGGGAGCGTTGAAGGGCAACTTCCCTTCGCTGATCAACGCCTTCTACCTGTCGCAAGAGACGGGTGAGCTGGGTGTTCAGCGGGGCCAAGTTAAGAAGGTGATCTATTTCGAGAACGGGACACCGGTCTTCGCCCTCTCGAATCTGATCTCCGACCGGTTTGGGCAGTTCTTGGTGCGCGTGGGAAAGGTTCAGCCGGCGCAGCTCGAGGACGTGACCGCGGTCGCGAAGGCGACGCGCCGGCGCACTGGTGACGTCCTGGTGGACCGGGGCGTTCTCCAAGACACCGAGCGGCTCTACTACGTCGGGCAGCAGGTCAAATCGATCATCTATTCGATCTTCGGCTGGGAAGACGGCGCCTACCAGATGAGTTTTCAGGAGAGCTCTCACGAGAAGGCGATCAAGCTGGATGTCCACCCGGCCAACCTGATCGTCCGGGGCGTGAAAAAGCTCTACCGGCCGGAACGGCTGCGTCGGTTGGTCCAGCCCGAGGACTGCTACCTGCCGTCGCCCCAGCCCTCGTACCCCCTCAACGAGGTGGAGCTGGAGCGGTGGGAGGCGGAGCTGCTGCCACGCATCGATGGCACCCGGTCGGTAGCGCAGATCGTGGCGCACTCGCGCAAGCCCGAGGATCAGGTGCTCGGAACCATCGCGGCGCTGGTGGCGCTGAACATCCTTGAAAAGCTTGAGGATTGAGCCCTTAAGGGGGCTTAGGGGAGGGCTTCCGAGCCTGGCCTTGAGCATTGATTCGGAGACGGTTCAAGATAGTAGTGCGTGCCCGTCAACCTCACCTTTCTAGGCAGAAGTGTCTCTTCGAGCACTGCCGCTACGGTCGGCACTGCTGCCTTGGGTGCCATCGGTGGGGCAATTTTCGGGGGAATGCGCAGTGCTCGCTCACTGTCCGCTGTGTCGGGGCTAACCGCAGGGGAGCGGCGCTGGAGGATCGCCTCGGGAGCGCTCAAGGCCGCGGCCATCGGGCTGGCCGCCGGCGCCGCGGTCGGATACGTCGGCGAAAAGACGGTCGGCAAGCTGACCCGGGGGCGAGGGATCTCGTCCGGCGCAGAGGTGGCTTCGAAAACAGGAGCCAGCGAGCTCTCCCAGGTTACTGATGCCACCGTGAGGGAGCCGGTCCGGGAGAGCTTGGGTAGCATCGCTCATGGACGGGGGTTCGTCCGGGCCGATGACTACGCGCTCACTCTCGCGCCCGGAGATGCAGCGCAGAGCTGGAGAATCAGCTCGGACGACTTTCCAGTCGGCACGGGGAAGGTCTTCTCCCTGGAGCAGCCCAATGGCACCACCGTAGTTTTTTTCCATGAGCACCTCCAGGAAAAGACTGCTCGTGAGTTGGCAGCCCAGTTTGGAAGGGAAGTGCCGAACACGCTGGGGCACTATCGCGGCGATCCGGTGCTGCGAGATTCGATTGGCACAAACATCAGATTCACCCATGGCATCGTCGTACCGGGCCCCGCGGAGGGGCTCAAGGTTCCACAGGCGTTGATCGACAGAGGTGTGGCCGAGGCCCGTGCGGCTTCGATCAGCCGGCATCTGTGGGGAGGGTCAGTGGCCGAGGGCGCTGCCCGCAGCAGGTCGTTCGCTCACACAGGAGAGCTTGGAAAGCTGATCGAGCCGGAGCGGCTGCGGCTGGTTAAGCAGGAGATCGGCCACCAGCTCGAATACCTGATCGACGGCGCCTGGGTGCCCTGGTTTCGGATGCCGTAGGTCAAGCTCATCCGTTGCTCAGCACTTCGGTCGGATCCCTCCCGGCGACGCTTGCCCCGGGGCCCGCCCGCGCACCGATGACGTCCCGGTGGAGCGGGGCGTTCTTCAAGACACCGAGCGGCTAATGAAGTGGAATCGCGGTACGTGACGTCATGCCGCCTGGCCGGTGGCGAACAGACGGGTTTGAATGCCGGTCGGCTCTTCGATTTACTGAATAACGAGAAATACCCGACACCTTCCATTTGGGCCGGGTTGCGCGCCATCGCTGGTCAACACCATAGTCGGTGCAGCGCAAGAGGTGATGGCAATGACGATGTTCCACACGAGGCGGAGCGACCGTCCGCGGTCGGATCGGATGTGGCGGCGGAACCGTCGGCTGCCGCCGGGCGATCCGCTGGAGGCGCATCTGGTGCGCCATGAGAGGCGATACGCCGCTGCGCTCAGGCGACTGACCTTGACCGATCCCAATCAGGCGCACCAGGCGAGGGTTCTCGACACCTTCCGCGCGCCGGACGGCCGCGGCGACGGGATGCGCCGGCTCCAGCATGGGGAGGCCGCCGTATTCGAAGACGGCATTACACCCGCGCTCTATGGAACCTGTGGCGTGCTGTCCGGAGGCTCGCTGGGCCCGTACCTCCTGACCCATCTGCCGGGCGGTCTCGGCCCGTTCGCCGCGGCGATGGCGATCTGGCTGGGGTACGAAGTCGCCCGCCATGGTTTCGGCATCACGTACGCGGTAATTGGGGGCACCCGCGCCCATCGGTTGCTCGATCAGTCTCGGCCCAAAGGGCGCTACCTCGACCTGGATGGGTTGGTGCAGGATCTGGCGGCGATCGCCCGGGCGCCGCGGCTGAATGCCGCTGCGCTCGCTTCCTTCATACGCGAGCTCCAGACCCTGGCCGGAGCCGAATCCGCTCCCCGGGTTCTGCGTGCGCTCTCGCTCGAAGTCCCGGGCGAGCTGCTCCCGGTGCCGTCCGAGCTGGAGCCCCTCGAGCGCTCTTAGGGTCTGCGCCGGGCCACGACCTCGGTCGGATCGCGCCCGGCGGCGACGGAGGCATCCAGTCCTTGGGCCAGTCGGCGATGCTCGGGGCTTCCCAACCCGTTCAGATCCAGTGTCGAGCCTCTCCTGGCGAATCGTCGCGCGAACGCCTCCAGCCTTCGACCCGACTCCTCGATCCGCGCCCGCGGCACCTGCCCCTCCACCACCGCCTGCTCCAGCACCTCGATCGCCGCGCGCTGCCGGTCGGATCGGTGGCAGATCAGGAACAGATCCACTCCGGCAAGAACCCCTTGTACCACCGCCTGCTCCAGCGGGTAGTGGTCGGTCACCGCCTTCATCTCGAGATCGTCGCTCACCACCAGCCCCTGGAACCCCAGTTCCTGGCGCAAAATCCCGGTCAGCACGCGATGGCTCATCGTGGCCGGAATCCCGGGTTCCAGCGCATCGAACAGGACATGGGCGGTCATCACCGAGGCCAATCCCGCCTGGGCGTAGGCGTGGAACGGCAGCAACTCCACCTGGCGCAGCCGCTCCAGCGTGTGCGGTAGGCGCGGCAGCGTGAAATGCGAATCTTGCGCCGTATCGCCGTGGCCAGGGAAGTGCTTGGCGCAGGAGCCGACGCCGCCCGCTTCCAGTCCGCGCGCCAACGCGACCCCTAATCGTGCCACCTCCGCCGGATCGCGCGAGAAGGCACGGTCGCCGATCACCGGGTTGTGGGGGTTGGTGTCCACGTCCAGCACAGGGGCAAAGTTCCAATCGAAGCCCACCGCCCGCAGCTCGAACGCCAGCAGTCGGCCGATCCGCTCGGCCCGGGCCTTCCCCTCTGGAGCCGGAGCCTCACCGATCGTCCGCATCGGTGGCAACGAGGTGAACGGCGCTCCGCGCAGTCGTGCGACCCGTCCCCCCTCTTGATCGACCGCCAGGACACAACCGTCACGCCCCGCCTCTTTCACCTGGCGGCAAAGGTCCGCCACCTGAGCCGGTTCGGCGACGTTCCTCCGAAACAGGATCGCTCCAAAGGCGCCATCCCGCAGCAGGGCTCGCGAGTCGTCGTCCAATGCCGGACCCGGAAAGCCGATCATGAACATCCGTGCGACAGCGGCTCGAAGTGAAGAGGAGGTCATGGGGTCGACTCTTTCATCACCGGCGCAGGAGCGCTCCCTCGCCGATGAAGGCCAGCGTGGCCAAAAGGATCAGCCAAGTCCAAACGGGAGTGGCACGTTTGGTTGCGTTGCCAGATGCGATCCGCACGCTCTCCTGCCCGAAGTGCCGCTCCAGTGCTTCTGGGGCTACGCGGCTCAAGTCACTCTCTGCCGGATCGGTTGCAGCGGCGAAGTCGAGCGCGGGCAAGGGTAGGCCGCCTGAATCGACCGCGCGGTAGACCCCCGGCTCGGGCGCGGGACCGACCAGCGCGCTGCCGTCCGGTTGCGGGCGGTGAGCACAAACTGGAAGGCGCGAGGACCTCCGTGGGAAACCGGCTCGATCTTGAGGTCGACAATCGC
>JBGTHI010000278.1:0-1719 GCA_041746295.1 Myxococcaceae bacterium | reverse complement strand
GCCCCCGGGCGCCGGGATGGGTCTGGGGCTCTTCCTGGCGCGGGCGGTAGCGGAACGGCTGGGAGGATCGCTGAGCCTCCGCTCATCTCAGAGGCCTGGGGAATCGGGCACCGAGGCACAGCTGGAGCTGCCGGGAGAGCTCGCATGAGCGAGCCCACGAGCTCCCCAGGCTCGATCGATCGGCCGAGCGTCTTGGTCGCCGACGACGACACACCCTTTCGCGAACGGCTTACCCGCGCCTTCAGCGAGCGGGGCTTCGACGTTCGCGCCGCCGCCGACGGCGCCGAGGCGATCGCCAATGCGGAGCAGGAGAGCCCGGAGTACGCGGTGCTGGATCTCCGGATGCCGGGAGCGAGCGGCCTGGAGGTGGTCCGGGCCCTCCGGGGGATCGATCCGGGAACGAAGACCGTGGTGCTGACCGGCTACGGCAGCATTGCCACAGCCGTGGAGGCGGTCCGGCTGGGCGCGATCCACTACCTGACCAAGCCGGCCGACCTCGACGACATCCTGGCGGCGTTTGCGCGGGCCCAGGGACAGGAAGAGGCGGAGATCACCACCCAACCCTCGGAGACGCCTTCGTTGGCACGGGTGGAGTGGGAGCACATCAACCGCGTCCTGGTGGACTGCGGCGAGAACGTCACCCGGGCCGCCCGGGTCCTGGGGATCCACCGGCGGTCCCTGCAGCGGAAGCTCTCCAAGTATCCGGTCCGCCGCTGACGAATCTACGGGCGGGTCCCGCACTGGATCCAGGCGAGGATCTTCTCCCGCTCCTCCACCGTCATCTGGCTTCCCGCATCGGCGGGCGGCATCTCGCAGTCGCCCACCATCTGAAAGACCGCCTCCTGCCAGTCGGCGATGTGGTTGTAGTTGTTCAAAGCCCAGGGGCTGTTCGGCTCGCCGTTGTGACAGGTCACGCAGCGCTGCTCGAAGATCGGCTCTACGTCGGCGTAGACCGGCGCAGGCGTGGGACAGGCCGCTGGGACGGAGATGGAGCAGAGCGGCTCGGTGTCATTTCTCGCGGCGGCGGAGGAACCGCTACAGCCGGCGAAGGCCGAGGTGAGCGCGGCGGCGGAGAGCGCGAACGAGAGAGCGAGGGAGGTCGGGGATCGCATGATCGGTGCGGCAAAGGATAGCGGGCGGCACCCAAGCCCGCGAGGGGATGCGACAACGTGCCGCGTTGCTGGCAGACGATGGCGCGGAGATAAGGGAGCCGTTCAACCCAAGGGGGTTCCATACGATGCGACGCTCTGTTGCGGCAGTACTGTCCGGCGCGGTTCTTCTCAGCTCCAGCCTCGCTCTGGCGCACGTCTCGATCACCAACGGCTCGGGAGCCGCCGACACCAGCCAGGTGCTGACCTTCGGCGTCGGCCACGGCTGCGAGGGGACGGATACCTACACCATTCGCGTGGACATCCCGGCGGGGGTGACCTCCCTCCGTCCGGAGCCCAGCACCTTCGGGAAGGCCACGGTGGAGAAGAATGGCGCGGGGGTGGTCACCGCGGTGGTGTGGCAAAAGGCGGAGGCGGATCTCCTCCCCGCCGACACCCAGTACTACCGGCTCAATCTTCGGCTCAAGACGCCCAACGCGCCCTTCACCACCCTCATCTTCCCGGTGCACCAGACCTGCAAGGTCCCCGGCGGCGCCACCAGCACCGTAGAGTGGACCTCCACCACCGAAGGCGTCGGCGAGCCGGCGGCGACCCTGGCGCTGCTGCCCGC
>JBGTHI010000277.1:0-2434 GCA_041746295.1 Myxococcaceae bacterium | reverse complement strand
AGCGCGAGTTGGCGTTTTCCCAATTTGTCGAAGTGATGGGTCAACCGAGCTTGCCCTTCCCACACTGTTTCAGTACCCAAGACGGGGACATCGCTCGGCAGGTGACACCGGCCGGATTCGGTCCTGCGTTGGAATGGCGCTACATCGCGGGCGGGCGGCATCTCGTCTCCGTCCCGTTCTCCTTCACCCGCGGCAGTAGGGCGGACGCGCGGGTGTTCCTTCGTGGCTACGAACACCACGCAGCCTGGATTGACAAGTGGCCGACTGGCCCGGTCGCGGGAGTGCTCGATTTTAACCTTACGTTCTTCGTGCTCCTCGAAGTGCTTTCCCGGCTGCGCCGCCTTATGACCGCCGCCGGTGCACCTCTTCATTGTCACGCTCGCTGCGTTATTGAGAATGTGGCTGGCACTATCCCATACCTGGACACCGCAGCGTACATGGCGTGCGTTGAGCGATTCGGCGTGCCACAAATCCCCGACACGTCCGTGGCCGTTCCCGTCCTTCCGACGTTTCGACACTCGATGATGGGCCTCGACCTCGGAGACGATGATTCAGCAGCGGAATCGAAAGGTCCGCACGCGCACATCGACAACACTTTCAGCATGTTTGTGGGTATTTGCCGAGCCGTCGGGCTGCCATTTGAATTTGATCCCAAACAGGCTGAGGAGGCTGGGCGCGACCTCAGTCGGACCGGCGAGCGCGCAATGAAAGTGCAGGAGAGGCGGAATGTTGAAGCCCGTCGTCCCGACTCATCCAGGTGATTAGCGAGGTGGCCCGGTGCCCAGCCCTCAGAGCGGCTGCTCCTGATCCGGCTGATCAAAGTCCAGCCGTTTTCGCTCTGGTCCCTTCTGTAGCGCCCTCGGCGCCCTCTTGAATGTGGTGCTCGTCTGGATCGGCGGCCGGTCAATCGTCTTTCCCGTCAACAGCTCTTCCACGGTGATCAGTTGGAGCCGTGCGTGCTTACCCCACGGTGAGGCGTAGAAGCCCGTTGATGCGGCTTCCTTGCGCATAGGCCCAGTGGCATCCTCCAAGCTGATGAGCACGCCCATATCAGCCTTCTCTCGGTCCAAGACGCCACGTAAGTCGCGGATGTGCGAGACGTTCACATGGCCAGCCTTTACGGAGAAGATGATCTGGCGCGTCTTGCCATCGCCTACGTGAAAGTAGATGCGCCCGTCGATTCCTCTGTCCGCACCCTTCTTCTGCTCGACAGGTCGGGCGCCGACGAGCCCGAGTGCCCACCACTGGAATTGGTAAGGGTCATCCTCCGCAAGCCTCTTGGCATCCGGGAGCGAGACGGGCTCCCCGATGACCTCGTACGTGACGGAGCCGGCGAAGGTGTCGGCCAGCCGGCTGCGAATCAGTGTGATGGCGAGATTGGTGATGTCGATGCCGATCCAGCGACGATTCAGCTTTTGTGCGGCCGCGATGGTAGTCCCGCAGCCACAGAAGGGGTCGAGGACCGTGTCCCCTTCGTTGCTGCCGCTCTTGATGATCCGCTCGAGCAATGCCTCGGGCTTCTGCGTCGGATACCCGAGGCGCTCGGCGGTGCCGGCAATGATCGGCGGAATATCGATCCAGAGGTCTTGTAAGGGGACCCCTGGCATTTCATCCAAGTACCGCTTGTACTCCGGCATCCCCTCAAACGTGTGCCGCAGGCGCCCCGCAGCTGCGAACTGCCGCATGTTCTCTTTCGAGTAGGCCCAGTACCGGCCCTTGTATGGACGAACGGCCTTGTATTCCCACTCGGGCGACGGAGCGAGGCACTCATCGTCCAGGTCGGCTACCCATCGCTCCTTGACGCCCGCTGGTTTCTTGACGCGCCAGTCGTACTCGGTGTCCCCGCCTGGCTTTGCCGCCGTGAGGTCGCCGCGACGGAACTGCCGGCCGGTCCCCTCCTCGAGGAGCTTGTAATCCCGGCCGACGTAGGACTCCTCGTAGGGGGTATACACGTCGTTCCAGCGCCACTCGTCGGTCTTGGTGTAGAACAGGAGGGTATCGTGGATGTGGCCGTGGATCTTGCGACCCTGTTTCGCGTCGCTGTGGGCGCTGGACCGCTTCCAGATGATCTCGCTCCGGAAGCTCTGCGGACTGAAAACTGCGTCCATCAGCAGCTTCAAGTAGTGGCTCGCGGTCGGATCGCAGTGCAGTACATGCTGCCGGTCGGTTTTAGCGCGCGGCGCAACTCGACCAGGCGCGGCGCCATCATGGCTAGATAAGCCATCATGTTGCTGTCGCGTAGGAGCGTGCGGAATGCCTGCATCGCTTCCGACACGCGGCCGCCGCGCTCCACGATCTCCTCGAAGGCGCGCGCCGCACCCTCGTCCCATCGCCAAGTGTCCTCGAACGCCTTAATCTGAGATGCTGCCTGGGTCCCGTCCCGTTCGGCGAACAGCACGGTGTAATTCGCATTTGAATTGAAGGGCGGATCGAG
>JBGTHI010000276.1:0-1639 GCA_041746295.1 Myxococcaceae bacterium | reverse complement strand
CGATATTGCCGGCCAGATGCACCGCTACCTCCGCCGCCCTGCAGAGATGGGTGATCAACACTGCGGTCGTGCTCTTGCCCTTGGTGCCGGTGACCCCGATCACGCGATCACCCCCTCGCTCCGCGAGCCAGAGGCCGGTCGGGGTCGTGATGGGCATCCCGAGTCGTGCGAGTTCCATGATCTCGGGCCGATGGGTCGAGACCCCCGGGGAGCGGATCAGGGCATCGGTGTCAGAGACTGCCGCAACAGCGTCCGCCGATCCAACCACGGGAATGCCAAGCGAAGTGGGCCACCTTTCCTCTGAGTCGGACCCGCCGCTCCTACCGTCCAGAACGCAGGTGACGATGTCTGCATGCTCGAGGTGACTGGTCATCTGCTTGTGGAGCGAGCGCACCTCGGCGCCGGCCCCCCAAACGGCAATGCGCTTACCTTCAAGCTCCGAGAAGCGCATGGACCTCGCTCATGATTGTCTCCGGAACGGTCCCAGTGGGAGTTAGGGCCAGCGCCGCACCAGGGTCTCCTGCGCCGCGGGGGGCAGCAAGGAGGACCTCGTCAACCAGCCGGCGCACAACGGCCTGCTTGCTCCAGGCAGGATCGGCTGCCAGCAACCTGATCGCGGCAAGGCTCTCCTCTTCCTCGCCTACACATTCGAAGGGCTTGTGCCCGCCGGTGGCGGTGAGGAGCGCGAAACCTTCGAACTGCCCGGGTTCCTCGAGCATCGCCTTACCAAAGATCTCCGCGAGGGCTGGGGGGCGGAGAAAGGGCGCCAGAATCAGGAACACGAACCTGCACTTAGGGCAGTCCCCGCACCACGAAGTGCCGCGGAGCTCGGGATCGAGTCGAAAGATGGTGTTGCAGCTCGTAAACGCGTGGTGGTAGTCCCCCAGCCTGGCGAAAGCACGCGCGATTGCAAGCTCTGAAGCTGGCCGGAGCACCGAGTAGATGTCCATCGAGGGGGCGAGCTCGGCGACCGCCGCCCGGAGTAGCTCCTCGGCGCGCTGGCTCTTGCTGAACTGATGGTTTACGTCGATCCCATCCCAGAGCAGGTTGCCACTGGAGGCGGAGCGTTCGTTTGCGAGCGCGACCTGGTTGAAGCCATTGACCGCGGCACATAGCAATGCAATGCATGAGACGACTGCGGTGATCGGCACATGGCCGTTCAGTGCTCCCGCTTCGTTGAGCGCCGGTAAACCGGGATCAAGCTTGCGGCGGACAAGCAGCGCTGGAAGGCCAGAAGCCGCGATCGTTCTTCGTATTGGGGCCGCATCGCCAACGCTGAACAACGTCGTCGGAGACCCACTCCGGCGGACAATCTCGAGTGCGACCACCGAGTCCTTGCCACCACCGACTGGTACGAGAATGCTCGGGGGGGCTGGCGGCGCTGCTGGAGCGGGATGGCGGGGACCGGAGGGGAATTCCGGGCGCGGGAGGTGCTCGAGGCCGTTGGTATAGGCGAACTCGCCCAGGCCCTCCGAGTAGAGCGCCTCAAGAAGCGCTGCGGTCGCCGGCGGGGGAGGTGCCTCGTCAAAGCTGACCCGCATTGGCGCGGCTGTCTTGAAATAGCTCACCCCAGCGACCCAGTGCAGGAGTGAGAGGAGATTGCGGATCACCGGGGCGTTCGCCTTCACCCCATTGTCGC
>JBGTHI010000275.1:0-3135 GCA_041746295.1 Myxococcaceae bacterium | reverse complement strand
GGAGCTGCAGCGTCGTCTGCGGTGTCTTCTTCGGCCGATCCTCGGGCGCCACCCGATACCGGCCTTTGGCCTGGCGGACATGTTCCCGTAGCAGCGCGCCCGTGCGGGGATCCAAGAGGCGGACGTGGAGATCATCCCACTGGACGTGCACACGCCGACTGATGTGGCCTGGCGGTGCCGCGTAGTAGGCGCCTTCGACCTCCACGCAGCCGTCCAGATGCACGACACGCTCCCCAAAGCGGTAGTAGCGAAAGGGCTCGATGGGCAGCGGTTGGAGAAAGGGTTTCTCCTCGGCAAACATCGCCGCCACCTGGCGCTTGGTGGTGCCATGGATACGGGTGTCCGCCCAGCGGCTCTCCCACGCGTCGAGATAGTCTTGCGCCGCCTCAAGCGATTCGAAGCGCATCCCGGCGAGCGGCGTTCGCTGCGCGTGGCCGATGCCTGACTCCACTTTCCCTTTGCGATCTGGATGCCGCACCCGGCAGGGCAATGCCACGACGCCGTAGTGCTTGAGTACGTCTTGGTAGAGCGGATTGAGCACCGGCTCGTAGAAGTCCGGCTTGAGGACTCCCTCCTTGAGATTGTCCAGCACCACTGTCTTCGTTGAGCCACCCAGCCGGCGAAAAGCTGTCTCGTGGAGGCGTGCCCAAACCTCGGAGCTGGACTTCCAACACAGAAGTCGCACCGCCTTCCGGCTACAGCCCAGCGTCAGGGTAAACAGGCGCGTCCGGCGGTACTTGCCCGTCTCAAGGCAGCGCACCATCGGCCCTTCGCCGTAGTCCACCTGCGCCTCTTCACCAGGAGGCGTCTCTATCCGCGGATGCTCCTGCGGCGCGCGGTTCCCGCGCAGCCCCCGGACATACCGTTTCACGCTCTCGTAGCCGTGCTGGTATCCGTGGTTGTCCACCAGTTGCTGGTAGATACCCACCGCGTTTCTGCCTCGGGAGATCGCCTCCGCAATCAGCTCGTGGTACGGCGCGCAGTGGCTCTTCTTCGGGACGTTCCGCGGTGGCACAGCCGCCACCAGCTCGGCGGTCACTTCATTGGCCGGTTTTGATTCCTCTCCCCCTGGGCCTGCCTCCGCGGAGCGCCCAGAGTCGGTGGTCACTTCGTTGGCCGGTTTTGGTGGCGCTCCGCGCCCCCACCGGCCAGGCGACCGCACTTCTATACCCGCCTCCTTCAGGTACCGGCTCGCCGTCTCTCGACGGATCTCCACCGCCTCTTCAATGCGCCGCAGCGACCAGCCCAGTCGCCCCAACGCCACCACCTGCTGTCTCTTCTCTTCGCTCAAGACGTTGCCCATGCAGACCGACGGACACCTCTCCGCTCGATCCAGTCAACGTCTCCGCCTTCAGCTCATTGGCCGGTTTTCAACTGACCACCTATGGCCGGTTTTCCGTGACCGCCGAGGCCAACCCGCGAAGCTCCTCGATAGTGATGGAAAATCTCCGCGCCCTCTCCCAATCGGCAAGCAGTCGCACCTCCCGTTTTGAGAGCGGCGGTACCTTGTTGGTTGAGACATCTAAGGCGGCGTAGGTTCCCACTAACTATGATGTAATCTACAATCATTGACCGGGGCGAGGGTTCTTTGCCTTGAAGTGGCCTGCATGTGGTTGAAAATCGACCACGGAATGGCTAATTTTCAACCATGTACCGGCGAAATGTAGCCCACCTGCTTGAGGAGGCCCTGGAAGATCGGCCAATCGTCCTCTTGGGAGGAGCCCGTCAAACCGGCAAGAGTACCTTGGTGCAGCAGCTTGTTGATGGTGGACGCTCAGCCCGCTATCTCACGCTAGACGATGCTGCGGTACTCTCGGCATGTCGCGATGACCCCCAGGGTTTTGTAGACGGCTTGGACGAACCCGTGGTGCTGGACGAGGTCCAGCGTGCCCCAGAGCTGCTGCTGGCTCTGAAGAGAGCCGTGGATCGGAAGCGGACCCCTGGGCGCTTCCTGCTGACGGGTTCTGCGAATGTTCTTCTTCTTCCCCAAGCCTCCGATTCTCTAGCGGGCCGTATGGAAGTGTTCACCCTTTGGCCGCTCTCTCAAGGCGAGCTTGAGGGCCAACAGGAGGGGTTTGTGGATGCGCTCTTTTCAGGTGCGCTGCGCCACAAGGGGAAAGGTGAAGCGCGGGCATCCACTCTCGAGCGCGTGCTGAAAGGCGGCTATCCAGAGCCGCTAGGGCTGTCTTCCGTGCGACGGAGGGATGCTTGGTTCGGGTCCTATCTCACCGCGCTGCTTCAACGAGACGTCCGCGACCTCGCTAACGTCGATGGGCTTACCGCTTTTCCCCGGCTGCTCGCTCTGCTCGCCGCTCGGGTCGGATCGGTGGGCAACGCTGCGGAGATATCCCGCTCCCTGCAGATGCCGCTCACCACGCTCAAGCGATACCTGTCGTTGCTGGAGATGACCTTCCTGCTCCAGCCTCTGCCTGCGTGGTCTGGAAACCTCTCCCGGCGTCTCGTGAAAGCGCCCAAGCTCTTCTTGGGAGACACCGGACTGGCGGCCCATCTCCAAGGAATCTCGAGCGAGAGGCTGGTCAACGACCCAACGCTCTCTGGCCCTCTGCTCGAGAACTTCGTGGTTTCGGAGATCCGAAAGCAGGTCGCGTGGAGCGAGACCAGGCCATCCCTGTTCCACTTCAGAACTCACGCCGGCCAAGAAGTCGATCTGGTGATGGAAGACCGGGCAGGGCGGCTGGTGGGGGTCGAGGTCAAAGCCTCATCGTCCGTCAGTGGCGACGACTTCAAAGGACTACGGTCATTCGGCGAGGCAGTGGGCAAGAGATTCGTTGGCGGTGTGGTCCTGCACTTGGGACAGGAGGCGGTGCCATTCGGCGAGAAGCTGCACGCTCTGCCAATGACCGCTCTCTGGAAGCTAGGGGCCCGCCCCAATGAGAAGCGCTCGTAGCGCCAAGCTGCTTGTAACTCGAAGAACCAAAAGCATCGAGGTTCCCACTAATGCAGCATCACTCTACACCCGGCGTCATTACATCGTCTCTGGTGCGCCCATGGACTGCCTCAGAGCCTTCCATGAGGAGGCCGCTCGGAGTCAATAGGGGCACAGGGGTCAAAGCAAGATCCAACGAGAAACCGCTCCGCCACGCTTCCATCCGCACTCTGGATGGGCCGCAATAG
>JBGTHI010000274.1:0-4630 GCA_041746295.1 Myxococcaceae bacterium | reverse complement strand
TGGCGGTGATCATTCCGACGGGAACCGGCCCGCGCGGCATGGGCCAGCTCCTCGCGCAGGCGGGAGTTGTGCGCGACGCGGAGCTGTTCTACCGGCTCGCCCGTCGCGAGAAGGCCGGCCCCAAGCTCAAGGCGGGGGAGTACGAGTTCGGGGGTCCCCTTACGCCGGTAGAGGTGTTGGCGCGGGTGGTGAGTGGCCAGGTGAAGATCTACCGCTTCACCGTCCCCGAGGGGCTACGGGTGGAGGAGATCCTCCCGCTGCTGCCATCGTCAGGGCTGAAGCTGAACCTGGGCCGACTGAATCAGCTTCAAGCCGACCCGGGCTTTCTGGAGAAGCTGGGTGTTCCCGCCATCTCACTGGAGGGCTTCCTCCATCCGGATACCTATACGTTCACGCGGAACGCCGACGAGAAGACCGTCCTCTCCAAGATGGTCTCGCGGACCTTCGAGGAGTACCGGAAGGCGGACGTCGCCCGAAACCCGGCCGTCCGCCTGTCGATGATGGAGGCGCTCACCCTGGCTTCGATCATTGAAAAGGAGACCGGCGCCGAGGCGGAGCGGCCCCGCATCTCCTGCGTCTTTCACAACCGGCTCAAGCTCGGGATGAAGCTTCAGACCGATCCGACGGTGCTCTACGCGATGAAGCAGTTGCGCGGGCAGTTCGTGAAGAACCTCACCGTCAATGATCTGAAAACGGACCATCCCTACAACACCTATACCCGCAAGGGGCTGCCGCCTGGGCCGATCGCCAGTCCCGGAAGCCTGGCCATCTGGTCGGCCCTCAATCCCATGGCGTGCGACGACCTGTTCTTCGTCTCGCGCAACGACGGGACCCACGTTTTCTGTCCGGATCTGAAGTGCCACAATGCCGCGGTGGAGCCGGGGCCACGGCTCTTCTTCAAGAAACAGAAAGCAACCGCTCCGCCGTCAGCGCCTCCTCCGTCGTCGGTGAAAGCCAAGCGGAAGCGCACCGGCGGATCGCGCCGGCCCTGAACGGGCCGCTCTGGCAGTGGCCGGGAGACGCTACGGACGCGAGGTAGCCAGCAGGATCGCCGCTTCGGCCATGCGCAAGCGCGTCCGAAAGCGCCCGATGTGCTCTGGAGCCTCCTCGTCGACCTCGATCAGCCTGCGGACAGCTTCCACGGTCTGTGGAACGCCCATGGCCTTGACCAGCGCATCCGAGGTCCTCCAGAGTTCCTGCTCGGAGACAGGGGCCAGATCCGCCGGGTGCCCCGAGACGAGGGTCTCGCCCAACGAGCTCAGCCGAGAGAGCTCTTCCATCGTGGGTGCTGTGTCGCTCGCCAGGGCCGCACCACAGCAAACGATGTCGGCGATCGACGGTTCATGACCTGAAGGCGCTGCGAACAGCTCGGGATCGATCGCCACCGCGCCACGGGCAACCACCACGCGTTCATCTTGCAAGAGCTCGCACCGGCTCACGAATCCCAAGAGAGCTCCCACCAGGGCGGCGGAGCGGATCGCGGCACCTCTGACCCCCGCTGGCGGATTCTCGAGGGGTTGGCCGTAGGGTTTCTTGCCCCGGCCGCCCATGGCAACCCCCTCCGGACGACCGGCGACAATTCAAGAAACACTTCAAAGAGATGAAGAACCATGGTCGCCCGCACACGCTCTGGAGGTTCCCGGACCGCCGCGAGAGCTCAGGAACGAAGCACGTGCCGGCCCGATGGCCGGCGGTCACCTCATGCCGGCGGGGGTGGGCGGCGGATCAGGCACCTTGATGGGGATGGACTGGATCCCAAAGAGGTGGGCTCCACCCACTCCCTCACCCAGACCCCTGGCTACCAACCCTACCTGGGAGAGCTCGCCATCGCATTGACGCCCGGCGCACCCATGGCCCGCGTCGCCATCGCGCAGCCGGAAGTGGGTCGCCTGATATTTCGGCACGACGGCGTCCAGATCGGCGAAGTGCGGTTTAAGACCCGGGGCCACTTTGGTCCCCCGGCCGATTTCCCCCACGCCGAATTCGAGGCGCTGAGCGCGATGCCGCTCGAGGCACTCACCGACCCGCAGTACGACCGGCTGAACGAGCTGCTCAACGCGCGCATCAGTGAGTACCTGGGGTCCACCTGCACGGTCACGAGCTGGGAGGGCCCTCCCGCGCTGTTTCCCATGATGCGCGCTGCCGTGGTGCAGGTCAGCACCATTGGTGGTAGTCGCGAATGCCAGGTCGTGGACCCGGAGGGGGTAGCGTTCACGGAAGACGAGCGGCGGCGAGCGCTCGATGGCCCCCGGCTCCTTCAGGACACCTCGGTCGTAAAGCAGCGGGCCCGACAACGAGACGAACGGGATCTCCGCGTGGCGCGATCGTGGGGTGGGTGAAAGGCCCTCGAGAGAGAACCTGCCGCTCCGACGGGTTGCGATCATCGATCAACACCCCGCCAGTCCGATCGGCCTGCGTCCTCTGGGATCGGCCAGCACGACCTTGGAGGAAGCGTTGGCGCACAACGAAGGCTACGCCACGGACCACGCTCAGCTGGCGGCGAAGGTCATCGAGGCGCGCTATCCGTCCATCGACCCTGTGCGTCCCTCTGGGACGATGCTGGAACAGCTCAAGGAACTACTGGTGAGGATCCGGGCCGGTGAGAGGTTTGACGCGGTGGTGATACCCATGGGATTGGGTTTCAATCTGCCCACCGGCCCGGGACTCAATGGGCGGCGCAGTTTCGAGTCGATGGGCGACTTCGACCTGGACGACGCGAACGAGCTGGTCGCGCGCCACCGGCGGTCGGAAGGTCTTCCGGAGCTCGATGAGCCGATCACGCTGAGCAACTTCTGGGACCGCCGCGGCGAGATTCGAACGGCCCTGCGTGCTGAGAAGGGCGAGGCGTTTGTTGAAGTGACGGAGATTCTCGACTGCTGTGAGGAGATCATCGCGGCGGGCGTCGATGTGGCAGCGGCGGGGGGCAACGAGGGGTCCGAGAGAGGGAACGTTTTGACGTTGGTTCCAGGACTGACCGTGGTGGGGGCCTTGACCGCCGATGGCGATCGGGCGCCCTATTCGAGCGCCTTGGTCACCCAATGGAGCCAAGGGGATTTTCCGCTACGGCCAGGGCGCGCCGGGTGGTCTCTCCTGGGAGACGACGTTCCCGACTTCCCGATGGGGCCCGAAACCCGGCTGACCAGCCAACCGGTCGCTGTGTTCTGGAACACCAATACCAATCCCCGCCTCGACGACGCGGTTCAGGGCACCTCTTTCGCCGCTCCTTCCTGGGTCGCGGAACGGTTCATGGCGCGACGAGACGAACCCCGGTCCACGGAGCTCGTGGGCTTGTAGCCTCAGGGGAGCATCTGGTAGGCGACCACCCCATCCCGGAAGGTGACCGCGGGCTGATAGCGCTTCGCGCCGAGCCGAAGCTGACCTCCAGGCGCCTCGTGACCGACCGTCCGGCCCAGTGCGCCTCCGGGCAGCCGGAGTAGCCACGGTGCCGTCATCGAGACTTGTCCCCTCCCCTCCAGTTGCTGGCGCAGGCGGTTCAAACGGGCGGGGTCCACTCGACTAAGGAACGCCACCTGGATGTCCCAGTAGGCCGGGTCGGAGTCGAGGAGCACGCTGTCGGCGCCGCGGGCCAGCTCCCGTTCCAGGAAACGAGCGGATTCCACCACGCCCCGAGGGTTGAGCGAGATGGGACTGATTGGGCGGAGCAGCCCGGCTGTCTTTCCCACCACTCCGGGGTGGGAGCCCATGGTGAAGGCGCCGGTGGCCAACGCCACCACCGCTGCCCCCGCGACCGCCCACACGCGTGCCTTCACGCCCCGCAGCGCCCAGCCGACAAACGGCAGCGCAAGGGCCAGCTGCACGACGGTGAAACGCGCCAGGGGCACGAAGTCGCGCAGGAAGACCGCCCGGCCGGTGAAATAGACCAACGGAATCACGATCAGCAGGACGCACCAGCGCGCCGGGGAGCGATCTCGAAGGCCTCGGACTAGCCCCCTCGCCATCGCCCATGCGGCGACCGGGCCGAGGGTGAGAAGGGCGATGCCGGGCCAGAACAGAAGCTGCACGGCCGAATAGAGGCCGTCACCCAGGGGTCCCCAGAAGGCGACGTAGCGCCCCACCTCTCCGGCAACCCAGGCGCGGTGAAACGAATCCACCATCCGCATCGGCGCGAAGGGAGAGCCATCCACCCACGCATTTCCGGCCAGCCACACCGCGGGAAAGAGCGCCGCGCAGGCGGCCCAGGCCGATGCCGGTCCGAAGCCGCGGTGCCACAGGCAGACCACGCCCATCAGGGGAAGGAGCAGCCAGAGGTCATAGCGGACCCCACAGGCGAGGCTCGCGCAGAAACCGCTGAGCAGGAGGGCGCCCCTCCCTCCCTCCTCACGTTCGATGGCCGCGGCCAACGCGGCGCAGGCGGAGAGCGTCAGGAACAGCCCCAGGGCCTCACTCGCACCGGTGGTCGAGAGCTGAAGGTGAAAGCCCCAGAAGGCGAAGAGGAGGCAGGCGGTCACCGCGGCCGGTGCTCCAAAGAGGCGGCGACTCAGGAGGAAGAGAGGGACGGCGCTCGCCGTTCCCACCGCGAAGCTGAGCCAGCGGCCCGCGTCTGCCGCGGGGATCCCCAGGGCCAGGGCAGCCGCCACGCCATAGATGTGGAGCGGACCGAACTGCACGG
>JBGTHI010000273.1:0-2192 GCA_041746295.1 Myxococcaceae bacterium | reverse complement strand
CGGCGGCCGGAGTGCCGCTGCTCCTCCTGGCTCTCTACGCCATGGGAGCGGTGCCGCCCGTGCCACTGGCGCTCCAGTTCATCGGCATCTACCACGGGGTCGAACGGGAGGGGGCGAGCTACCGATTGCTGCACCAGCGCCCAGGCTGGCGCTTCTGGCATCACGGCGACCAGCTTTTCAGAGCCAGGCCCGGCGATCGCATCTTCTGCTTCTTGCGCCTCTTCGCGCCCACCCGCTTTCGCGATCAGGTCAATATCCGCTGGTCGTTCGACGATCCCAGACAAGGCTGGGTTTCGAGCGGCCTCTATCCAATGGTGGTCACGGGTGGACGCGAGGGCGGTTTCCGCGGGTATGCCTTCAAGGACCACTACCAGCCTGGCCGCTGGCGGGTGACCGTGGAGACGGCGGACGGCCGCGAGGTGGGCAGTATCCGCTTCGAGGTTCTGCCGGACTCCCAGCTCGACGAGCGCCCCTTCAAGGCCGATCGTCAGTAGTACCGCGAAGACCTCGCTCTAGGCTTGACCTTCTTCCAGACGCGGGCGATCCATCGCTCCACGTCGGCGGCCTCGCTGGGGATCTCCCGGGAGAGATTCCGATATCCCCGCGCGGTCACCACCACGTCGTCCTCGATCCGGACGCCGATCCCGCGGTAACGGGCGGGGACGGTCAGATCGTCCAGCTGGAAGTAGAGGCCCGGCTCGACGGTGAAAACCATTCCCGCCTTGAGCTTCCCGAACTTGTAGGCCTCGGCCCGGGCCGCAGCGCAGTCGTGCACGTCCAGCCCGAGCATGTGGCTGACGTTGTGGAGCGAGTACCGCTTGTAGAACTGGTGCGTCTCGCGCAGCGCCTCCTCCGCCGTGGTGTGCAGGATGCCCAAGCGCTCCAGTCCCTGCGCCAGGACCCTCATCGCGGCCCGGTTGGGCTCCATGAAGTCGACGCCGGGGCGGATCACCGCGAAGGCGGCGGCCTGGGCGGCATGAACCAGGTCGTAGATCTCCCGCTGCGCCGGGCTGAATTTCCCGCTCACCGGCAGGGTCCGGGTGATGTCGGCGGTGTAGAGCGTCTGGCCCTCCACTCCGGCATCGAGCAGCAGCAGGGTGTTGGGCCTAATGGTCCCGTCGTTCCGGCTCCAGTGGAGGATGCAGGCGTTGGGGCCGGAAGCGGCGATGGTGTTGTAGCCGACGTCGTTCCCTTCCACGCGCGCGCGAAGGTTGAATACCCCCTCCACCTCGCGCTCGCTGATCGCCCCGGGTAGAGAGGCGATCGCATCCTCGAAACCGCGCTGCGTGGAGGCGATCGATTTCCCGAGCTCACGAAGCTCCCGGGCGTCCTTGACCAATCGCAGCTCGGAGAGCGCTGCCGCCAGTTCCTTGTCGCACGAAGCGCCCGCCGCGCCCGGCGTGCTAGAGCACCGAACCGGTTGAACCGCCTGCTGCGGCGGCGGATCCCTGCCTGCGACGGACAGACTCGGCCCTGCGCTGCTTAACTTCCCGCCAGGTAAGCCTCCGCTGCTCGTTCCTCGTGTGCCCGTCTCGGCGACGGCCTCCACCGCCTCGTTTCGTCCGTTCAACCGGTTCGGTGCTCTAGCCGCTGGGTTGGAGCAGGGCAGGGCGGTGTCGAGCGACTCCGATAGACCTCGCAGGATGCGGTAGGGGGTGTCCTGGCCGCGAAGCTGGCCGAGTCTCTCGGGCAGCCGATCCAGCCCGCGGCTGTCCTCAACGCCATACCGCCGGCGACTCTCCGCCACGCCCAGCCGCGGACCGACCCAGAGCTCGCCTTTCTTGCGGTCGGTGTAGAAGGTCGCGTTGCTCCGGCCGGGATTGGGCTCAACGAAAAGGATCGCGTGATGCCCTCCACGGGAAAGGGGCTCCATCAACAGGACGCAGTCCGGCTCCAGATTGCCGGTCAGGTAGTAGAAGTCCGTACCGGGGCGGAAGCGGTAGTGGGTGTCATTGGCGCGGACTTTCTCGTGGCCGGTGGGGATCAGCAGCACCTCGCCGGGGAACTGCTCCGAGAGCGCGCGACGCCGAGCGGCGAAGGCGGTGTGCTCCTTGATGCGGGGGACGGGCCGGCTCGACGCCTGCTTCCAGCCGGTCAGCATGAAGTCGAGCAGCGCCTGAGGCGGCGCGGTGTCGTGGCTGGCGCGCGCCTCCGCCTCCGGCGTCACGGGCAGCTGAGGCTTGGGATCGTCG
>JBGTHI010000272.1:0-2304 GCA_041746295.1 Myxococcaceae bacterium | reverse complement strand
TTCCCGGTTTCCGCAATTCATTCGCTTCGCCGATTTCGCTACGGGCGGCATAGGAGATCGTCGAGCGCGCATGGAGCTGTCTGCGGGGAACCGGATCTCCAGTTCACAGCAGAACGTCATCGGCTATCGGACGTGCGGCAGCTCCCGGTCGAGAAAGTACAGCGTGTTCGGGCCGAAGCCCTTGACCTCGAACTCGCCGCGCTCCGTGAGCGCAAAATCGTCCTTGATCAGGTGGTAGGTGCTTTCGCTGACCGTGACCTTCATCGGTTCGGAGAGCGTCTCCATGCGTGACGCGAGGTTCACGCCAGGGCCGAAGATGTCGTAAACGTACTTCTGGACGCCAACCAGTGAGCCGATGACCGGACCGGAGTTGATCCCGATACGGCAGTGCCAGGCTTCCGGATGGGCGGCGTTGCGGCGCTCGATATAGCGCAGCATCCGTAGCGCCACCTGGGCAATGTTGCGGGCATGGTCGGGGCTTGTCTCGGGTAGCCCGGAGACCGCCATGTACGAGTCGCCGACCGTGCGAATACGCTCGCAATCGAACATATCCGTGATGCGGTCGAAGACCGTGAAGATGTCGTTGAGCTCAGTGATCAGCGTCGCCGGGTCGCGCGAGATCGCCATCTCGGTGTGGCCGACGAAGTCCAGCAGCAGGATCGAGGCGTTCTCGAAGAGTTGCGGCGTGACCGTGCCGTAGTCCTTCATTTCCTCGTAGACCGACTTCGGCATGATATTCAGCAGTAGGCGCTCAGCGCGGTCCTTCTCGCGCTGCAAATCGCGAGCGTTCTTCTCCGCGAGCTGGGAGTAGGACTCCAGCATGTATTCGGCTTGCCGCTGCTTGGAGATGTCACGGACCTCGACGACGATCTCGCGCACACTCTCCGCCGGTAGAGCGCGGAACTCGACGACGAGGGGGACGGCCCGTCCGCCGGCGTCGGATTCCGTCTGGAGGTTGAATGGCCTCCCGTTGTGGAGCCGCTCGCGTATTCGGTCCGCGTTCATCTCAGGCAAGCGCGCGGTCAAGGGTTCGTCGGCGTCGCTGTCGGGTGGGAACCACTTAAAGAAGTTGGCATTCTCGAACAGCACTTCCCAGGACTCCGGATCGACCACGGCTATGCCAACGCTCAGCGTCTGGGTCGCGAGTCTCAGGACTTCGGATTGGGTGACGGTTGAAATTTCGTCAATGCGCGTGACCATGCTCAGATCCTCGTCACGATGTGGTGCCGGCGGCTCAAGATTTCCTGCTCGACGGCTGTGATGTCGGCGTCTTCGAAGCCGTATTCCTCGAGCGTTTCGGTGAGCAGCATGACGACCTCCTGGAAGGCCGCGTTCGTGATGCCGATGTGGGCATGAATGCGTTCAAGGTGCTCGTTGGTGTAGCTGGCAGGTCCACCCATGAGGGTGGCGACAAAGCGGGTCTGGTGGTCGATCAGGCGGCGCATGTCGCTGCCGGCAAAATAGGGGCTGGTTACCGGGGAGTCCAGGATCTTGTCGTACATACTGGTCACGACCCGGCTGACTTTGGCGAAACCGCCATAGCGTTCGAATATGGAACGTCTCATTGGAACACCTCGCGAATCTTCGTTGATTCAATTGCGACGAGCAATCTGCGTCGTCGGGCGGTGGCGCAGCTTGCGGCATGCGGCCTCAATTTCCGCTGCGATGCGGACGCGCGCGTCATTGCGCGCGTGTCGGACTTTACCGTTGGGGATCGCGACCGGCGGCCTCCCGGGTCGTCGATGCACTCGACTATGTCTCGCCCTTCCGGTTCTACCGCTCCTCTCGCTACTCGCTTCCCATCTGATACCAGCTTAGGGCCGGCCCGGGAGGGCGGCATCAAGAGAATTGCCCGTTCAAAGGCGATGGTGGTGGGGGAGGATTACCCATATTGGTGTGGGCGGTGCCGGCGTCGGTTCGAGGCGCAGACAGATCGCTGAAACCTAGCGACGGCGCGTCGAAGGGTCGGCGGAACATCCGTAAGCACCCCCGTCATCCTGAGCGTGTCGAAGGATCCACCTCAAGACGAACGGAGGAACTCAATTCGCGAATTGCTCGCACGTTTCGTTCTTAGCAAGGCAGAGAGCTCTGCTTGCCAGCACCACAACGTGCGATTCCCCCGGTCTGTCATGAGTTGGATCCTTCGTCAGGCTCAGGATGACGGAGGGGGATGATGTTGCGCCAATTGTTGACCGATTGCGACGGCGCCACAGTGCCGTTTAGCTGGCGGTCACCTTGCTCACCCGGACGACGTTGGAATGGAACGTGCTCTGGCCGGCGAGGTCGGCGAGGGCGTCGGAGGTG
>JBGTHI010000271.1:0-3095 GCA_041746295.1 Myxococcaceae bacterium | reverse complement strand
CACGATCTCGATCGAGCACACGCCTGACCACCGGAGCATCGCAGCGGGCGGCTGGGTGGCGGTGCGCGAACGTGCTGCCGTCGAGACCACCGAGATCGTGTCGTGCGGCATCACCGGGCAGGATCACCCGGGAACCGAGGTCGTAGCAGAGAAGCTCATGGTCGACGACGGGCCGCTGAGCTTCGAGGTCAGCGGCCGCTGCGGGTTCGCCTCCGCCTTCAGATACTCGTCGACCCCGTAGCACCCTCGTCGACCTCCCATCGAGCGCCCGGTGTCCACACATGCGGAGCGCGCCGGGTAGAGCGCGCCATCGTGGCCGTCCGGCTGAGCAGCCTCAGCCCGTTGTACGCAGCGTCGACGGCATGCGCTACTAATGCCCTCCTTGGTCAGCCTCGCTGAGAGCTCGATCGTCTACTACGTCCTTGTTCTGCACGGGCGTGTCGCGAGGTGTGGGCCAGGCATCAGCGACGAGGCCAGCACCGACTTGCTCGAAACCTCGTTCGAGGAATGAAATAACACGCGACACGACTTGCAGATTCACTACAGACCAATTCCCTTCGGCTATCACCAGGATACGGATCCGACGGGAAGGCGCCTTGTGCTTGGCTCTGTTGCCTGCGGGGACACCGGTCGCGCTACACGCCTGCCGCACAGGCTCTTCCGGGCGACAGCCGGTTGTAGTTGGTCACAGCCGGGGGGCGGCGCGAGATAACGCCTGCTCTAGCAGGTAATTCCGGGTCGCAGCCAGTTGTGGCCGGTTGCGGCCGCACCGGCCTGTCACGCCGGAGGTCGCGGGTTCGAGTCCCGTCGCTCCCGCTCAGAGAACCGCTTGAACAAGGCGTTCTTGCTCGGCCGATCAGTTGGCCGCTTCCTCATCTAGGCCGCTTGGCAAGAGGATTGGCAAGTATCGGCGACTACAACGCCGGCTGGGACTCAGCCAGCCACGTAGCCTGTTCCGGTGGACTTCGAGGAGTTCTTCGGGAGTTACGTCGCCGACTTGATGCTCAGGGACGTGAGTCGCAAGATCGCTGCCGCAACACGGGGCGAGAATGCGGGGGAGCTTCCTCGCGGCGCTTGGGTTGCTCTCGTACACCTAGGTCATGGGGCATTACATCCCTGGCGTACAGCGCGGAAGCAAGAATGCGTTCACGGCTTTCGTTCGGCGACTCGGCCCGACCTACGCCGCGTTCCTCGACATACCCGAAGACCCGTACGACATCTACCGCAACGGAATCGTCCACACCTACCTAGCTAAGCGGCCTGCTGAGATCTTCGGACACATGGGGAGACCTGCATGGACAACGTAGATGCGGTGGATGGGTATCTACTGCTCGCGGACATCTCGGGCTACACCGCGTTCCTGACGGGAACCGAGCTCGAGCATTCCCATGCGATCGTGACCGAACTGACCAGGTTGATCAGGTCCACGCTGGCGCCCCCAATGCATTTCGTGAAGCTCGAAGGTGATGCTGTTTTTTGCTTCGCCAGTGCCGAAGTGTTTCCTGATGGGGAGCAGCTCGTCGAGCTGGTGGAGTCCTGTTACTTCGACTTCAGTTGCCGCCTGCTCGACATGACCCGCTCAACCACCTGCCGTTGTGACGCGTGCCAAGAGATCGGTGGGCTCGATCTCAAGTTCGTTGTCCACTACGGGACGTTCATTGTCGACCGAGACGAGGACGACGGACGGATTGACCTCGCTGGACCGGACGTCATTTTGGCGCACCGATTGTTGAAGAACACGGTCATTGAAGCGGGCGGCCCGGAGGCCTACGCCTTCTTCTCCGATCCATGTTTGGCTCTGAGTTCTGCGGGCTCTTCGCTCGCCGTGCACTCCGAGTCCTACGACTCGTTCGGCGAGGTCACCGGCGTTGTCCAAGATTTGGCTGCCGTCGCAGATCGGCGTCGAGAATCGCAGTGGATCCGGGTCTCTCCAGAGGAGGCGGACTTGGATGTGAGCTACATCATCGATGCACCGCCGTCGGTGGTCTGGCAATACTGGGTGCAACCGGAGAGACGGGCGCGATGGTCGCTGTCCGCCAACGAGACCTCCGTCGTCTTTTCACCGAACGATGAGGGGCGTCGAGCAAGCGGGGCTTCAAGCCACTGCGCACACGCCGTAGGTGGTGATGCGTTGCGGGAGTACCTCGACTGGCGACCGTATGAGTACTTCACGTGTCGCATGACGCCGCTACCCCACGAGTTGCACCTCTACACCCCATGGCTCGAGACCTGCAGCTTCACGAGCGTGGGCGAGAACCGCACCGAATTTCGGTGGACGGTTCGTTGCATCGATCGATCAGCTGACGTCCTCGCTGGCTTCGAGATTATCGCCGCAACGGTCCGCGAGCGGGCCAGCCAACCCGAGTTCGGTGAAGCGATGCGAGCCGCGATTGCCGAGGATGCCGCCTCCTTCGGGCTCGACGAACCACCGGACTGATCACCCATTGCGGTAGGCCCGTTCGCGCAAACGTAGGCCGCACAAGACCTCACGCAGCACGGAGAGAACATGACCTCAAACACCTCAGCAAGTCCCAGGTCTCCGCGGTGCAGCCCTCCCTGAGCATGGCGTCTCCCAGCTCCTCTCTCCTGGACCTCGATGATCCAGGAAACCAAGCCGGCGTCAAACCCGGGACGCTTCACTCAGCCGATACCGACTTCGTATTCGCCAGCTTGGAGGGCACACCCCTCAGCAAGAGCAACGTGCGCAACCGTGGTCTCGCGCCCGCGCTTGAAGCAGCCAGACTTTCGGGACTCAACCCCAAGATTGTCTTCCACGATCTCCGTCACGCATTCGCCAGCATCATGATCGACCGAGGAGTGAGCAGCGTCGTGCTCGCCCAGGTCATGGGCCACCGAGACGCACGCACCACAGAGCAGATCTACATTCACATCTTCGACCGCGAACGCACTGACGACCGCGTCCGCGAAGCCATGCAATCCGCCATGCGGCTCTAGCCGCGTAGACCGAGTGCCGCACATCACTGGCGCTAGGGTGGCGCGATGGTTGACATGGTCACAGCGGCAACGATCACCTGCCGCGAGTGCGGTACGTCATCCCGCGAGACGATGCCGACGAACGCCTGCCTGTTCTTCTA
>JBGTHI010000270.1:0-1530 GCA_041746295.1 Myxococcaceae bacterium | reverse complement strand
GGGCGATCGCCCAGATCGAATGAGCTGAGCTCACCCGCCGACGGTTGGAGGGGCGGCGGGGACGGCCTTCGCGCGAGGGATCCGCGACACAGCTATGAGCAACCGGCGCTCCGGCTCCCGGCCACGCTCGTTCCTAGATGGCGGCCCTCACGACGAAATCCGGTCCTGCGGCCCAAAGGATCCGCGCATATCAGCCTGACCGCGCGTCGCGCAACACGCCGGAGCCGCCGCCCCCCGAACCGACCAAGCCCATCGAAAGGTGGGCTAGCGGCCGTTGGGGGTTGACAAACATCGAGACATATCAGCTGTTGGTCTCAGGCTGTTGGTCTTAGGAGATCGCTAGGCCGCCGCCCCGCCTTCGGCCCGGATTCCGCTCTGCGCCTGGACTTTCGAGGAAGGGGCAGCCAGGCGGGGTGTGCGGGGTGCCTGCGGTGGGGCGGCGGAAGAGAGGTGGGGTAAGGCCAGCGGAAGGCGGGTGGTCAGGGAGCCGGGGGGACAGGGTGCGGTGAAGGTCTGAAAGGTTGAGAACGTAGGGCGGCGGGAGTGCGCGACAGGGGAGGCAAACGGAGTCGGGCCCGAGGGGATCGAGCGAATCTGCGCGGATGTGTCGGCGCAAACGGGATGTCGATCGTCGTTCAGTCGCGGTAGGCCCGACCGCGCGGTAGAACGCGAAGCACCCGGATCACGCGGTCTCCCGGGTAGCGCGCGAAGAGAACGCGCCAGTCGCCGACTCGCAGTCGCCACTCCTCCTTACCGGTGAGCTTGATGACGTCGCCGCTGGGCTGCTCGTTCGTGAGCTTTTCTAGCGCGTCATAGATCCGTCGGCGCACGGGGGGATCGAGACGTCTTACGTCGCGCGACGCCCGGGTGGTGAACTCGACATGCCACCCGCTGGAGGCGCTCAAGTCAGCTCGCGGCGCAGTTCCTCGAGCGGGATCGTCTCACCGCGCTCAGCCTGCGCTCTCGCCTCGCGCAGTCCCTCCTCTTCATCTGGAGTCGTGGGCTCCTCGTCCTCCGGAGCAGTGTCGAGGAACTCGATCAGCGGGTCGCGAGGCTCGCGATGCGCGAGGTGACGAAGCGTCTCGCGCGCCTCGGCCTCGGACAACTGTTCGATGGCCTCCCGGAGCTTCTCCTTCGCGGTCATGCAACAAAGGTAGTGCCGGGCCGACTTTTTCCGCAAGGGGGGGTCAGATTGGCATCTACTCCGTCTATTGAGACATGGAGAGTTCGCATACGAGCAATGGTCGCGGCGAATCCCGCCAAGCTAAAGCTGGGCGCAGGCGGACATCCACGCACGCCGACACCCGCCTCGCGTACTCGAAGCCGCAAGCAGCCACGGCGCTCGGGATCTCGATCAACTCGTTCGAGCGCCACGTGCAGCCCGAGCTGCGCGTGGTCCGCCGCGGGAAGCTTCGGCTCTTCCCGGCCACAGAGCTCGAACGCTGGCTGCGGGAAAACGCTGAGCTGACCCTGGAGGAGCGGTGAACGGCACGGGTAGGTTCGACTCCGAACCGACCGGAGGAGTTGAGA
>JBGTHI010000269.1:0-1912 GCA_041746295.1 Myxococcaceae bacterium | reverse complement strand
TGATCATCCCCGGAAGCGTGTACGCGACCGAGGCAGCGGGATCAAATAGTCACATAGCCATCCCCGCGCAGCACGTTCCGGGCCGCGATCGCCACGCGCAGGAAATAGCGGTCTATCGTCGGGATGAAGTCATCGCTCCGCGCCATGAAAGGTTCTGCCTCGAAGGCCTCGGGAGCAAGCGACATCCCCGTGACCTCGGGCGTTTCGCCAGCAAGGAATGGGATGAGGACGTCCAGCGGAAAGCGGACCAGCGCGGCCAGCTCGGCGGGGTTGGGCCGGAACTGCGCCAGGGACCGGTCGTCGCGAAGCAGGAAGACGTCTTGAATCTCCCGGTCGACGATGCCCGGTTCGGTTTCGTTGGCGCAGATGCGGACACCCAGGGGCCGCAACTGGCCCGGATCGGCAACGATGCCGATTTCTTCTTCAATCTCCCGCAGCGCCTCGGACAGCGTCTCACCGGCGCGGTAATGACCGCCGACGGTTGCATCGAGGCGATTCGGCCAGGTGTCTTTGGCTGGCCCGCGGCGTTGCACCATCAGATACGGCGCGCCATTCTCCATGATCCCCGCGACCCAGACATGCAGCGCGCGGTGCCAGTCGCCGTCGCGATGGATGTGCGCGCGGGGTTTGACGATGCCCGTGGGCGTCCCGTCGGCGCGGAGGACATCGAATGGCTCATCCGGATCCTGGGCGGTAGGGCGGCGGTCTGTCATTGCGCGGAGAGGACTGACGCATCGTCTCGAAGGCGGAGCGTCGGGTAGGATCGCGCGGGTGACGAGGCGTCCAATGGAGGCAACATGGATCGATCGCGGGTTCCCACGGAGTTTGGATTCACGACACCGTCCTATCTTCCTCCAGAACGCGCCAGACCATTGTGGAAAACCCTCATCTGCGGGGCGCTGCTCGCCCTGATTCCGGTGGTTGGGGCCGGGATCAGCGCGGTCTACATCGACCGCCGGCGGACGCCGGGCACATACGATGTCGGCGCCGCGCTGACGACGGCGGTGCTCCAGATTGTGGCGGTGGCTCTCCTGGCATTGGCCATCTGGGCCGTGTTCGCGCTGGTACTGGGGATCAGCGTCCAGCTCAATCCCAGGATCATTGGTCCCGCAATGCCCTAACCAGGAGACCGATCAACTCGTCTGACCATCGCGCCAGGCAATCAGCTTCTCAAGCGACGAGAGGTCGTAGTCCGGCCCGTGCGATTCGGTGATGAAATGCGTGATGCCGGCGGCCAGGTACTCATCCAGCAGGTCAATTTGGTCTCCAAAAATCTGCGCGGAACGTTCGATATCCAGTGGGTCCCGGCCGACCTTCGCGCACCACTCATCGAGGACGCGATTCTTGTGCGCCAGCACGTCCGGTTCCGCCTGGCCATTCCAGATGGTGGCATGCTCCGCCACGATGCGGAGGGTCACTTTTTCCCCGCCGCCGCCAATCAGGATCGGCAGCGGGTCTCGGATGGGAGGCGGGTTCAGCTTTCCGAGGCGGTCCATGATGATCGGCATGTCGCGGTCGAGATCCTGGAGACGGGAGATTGCCGTGCCGAATGCATAGCCATACTCCTCGAAATCGCGCTGGTTCCACCCGCTGCCAATGCCAAGGATGAAGCGGCCGTCGGACATGTGGTCAAGCGTGCGCGCCATGTCGGCGAGGAGGTTGGGATTGCGGTAACTGTTGGCGGCGACCAGGCAGCCGATCTCGACATTCTTCGTGACCTCGGCCATGGCTCCCAGCGCCGTCCAGTTATCGAGATGGGGACCGTCCAGATTCCCCGAAAGGGGAAAGAAGTGGTCCCAGTTGAACAGGGTGTCGGCGCTACTGGCGTCCACGGCCTGCCACGCCCGCCGGATTTGCTCGTACGTGGCGTGCTGCTGCTGAATCTGGATCCCGACCCGAATGGCGGCCAAGC